>JAKSUM010000061.1 GCA_024409025.1 bacterium
AAATTGCCGACGACGATGATTGATACACTAGAAATACCTAATCCTGATCCTACGAACAAGTCTAAGAGAATCATTCTTAGGGGCGATGTGCCTTCTCCCATCAATCCTCCGTCCGGATGCCATTTCCATCCGAGATGTCCAAGGTGCATGGAGAGGTGTAAAAAGGAGGTTCCGGAACTTAGGCGGAAATCCGACGGGCATTTTTACAGATGCTTCCTTGATGACTGATTTATAAGCAGGATGCTTTTAATGTGTCCTGCTTATAAATATTATTATATCCCAAATATCCCAGAATCCCTTAGCTTTAGCAATGGGGAGTGTCAATTTAATGTCGAGGTTTTGGTTATGCTTAAAAAAGGCATGCTGTTTTTATTTACTCTTTGTCTTCTTTGCTTTACAGGCATTTGTGAAGCCTGTGATTCTTCGGTATGTACGGATAATGCGGCGTCTTCAGATGCGATTATGTCGTATTCCGGAAGAAACAGTCCTCCGGATTATTCGGACAGGCGTTCAGGGGCATTTCTTGAAAAGGATGATGACGGCTCGTATGCGGATGTTTTTTTTGTTGCCCCTACAGTCTGCACCTACAGGGATTCCCATGTCATGAGAATGGATGACGAGGTCGTAAAGGCGAAATTTCTCGGCTCCATCAATATGGAAATAGGCATTTATAACGATGATGCGAGAGTTTTTGCCCCTTATTACAGACAGGCTGCGCTTAATGTATATAATATGGAGCCAAAATATGCCGAGCAGTATCTGAACGGCGCCTATCTCGATGTTAAGAGCGCTTTTGAATATTACATGAGACGGCATAACGGCGGAAGGCCTGTTATTCTGGCTGGATTCTCTCAGGGAGCCGATATGTGCATAAGGCTTATGAAGGACTTCTGCGGGAATAAGTCTTTTGACAGCAGGATAATCGCATGCTATGCCCTCGGTTGGAGGGTCACTGCGGACGAGCTTTCCAAGCATGCCAATATAAGGATGGCAGAGTCTGAGGATGATGTTGGAACGATAGTGTGTTTTGACTGCGAGAGTGAGGCTGTAAAGGGCACGATTATAATTCCTGAAGGCATGAAGTCTCTTTCAATAAACCCTCTGACTTGGCGGACAGATTCTTCTTATGCCGAAAAGACCCTTAACAGGGGAGCATGCTTTACCGATTATTCAGGCGAAGTGACAAAGGAGGTGCCTGAATTTACAGGAGCATATATATGTCCCGAAAGGGGAGTTCTGAAGATTACCGATGTCAGACCTTCAGAATATACGAAGGTTCTTGACATCTTGCCGGACGGGTCTTATCACGTGTATGATTATATGTTTTTTTACAGGAATCTTCAGGAAAATGTAGCCAAGAGGATTGAAGCGTATAAGAGGCTTCATAAATAATCCGGATATGATTTTAAAATGTGAAAACCTGTCATATATCCATAAAGGAAGCGGAAATGGGATTCATGATTTTGATGCCGAATTTTCTGGAGGGGGGATTTTCGGCATATTAGGCCCTAACGGGGCAGGAAAGTCTACTCTTATAAGGATGCTTGCCGGATGCGTGAAGCCCCAGAAGGGAAGGGTTCTTGCAGGCTCGGCGGATATGTTTATTATACCTCCAAAAAGAAGGGCGTCCCTTGTGTCATTTCTTCCCCAGACCTTTTCATGCGATTTTTCCTATACCTGCCTTGAAGCGGTCTCTTTTGGAAGATATGCGTCTGAAGGTTTTATGTCCGAAGCCGGAAGCAGGTGCAGGGAGGTTCTTGATGAGCTTGGAATAGGCCATCTTGCAGACAGAAGGATTTCGGATATGTCCGGAGGCGAGTTTCAGAAGGCGATGATTGCACAGACGGCTGTTCAGGGGGCAGAGTGCATTATTCTTGACGAGCCTGTTTCGCATCTTGACGCAAAAAGCCAGTATGACATAATGTCATATTTGAAAAAACAGGCGGTTTCGGGCAAATCGGTAATTCTTACGATACATGATCTTTCTTCTGCCGCATTGTGGTGTGACAGGGTTATTTTTATAAGAAACGGGCTGAAGATTGCTGACGGATCGGTAAGGGATGTTTTTACTGAGGAAAATATAAAGCGGGTATTTTCGATAGATGCGCAGGTTATAGATTACAGCGGTTGCAGAATTCCTGTTGCAAGGAAAATATGATTTGGATGGCGGTTTTTTCAAAAAACCGTTTTTTTTATCCAAAATAGAAGCGGAATCGGGAAAGAATAATAAATTCAAATACTTATTGGGAAAGGCGGTGTTCGGATGCTTCATATTACTCTGGATATGTTTCAGACTTCGGCTCTTGCCATGGCATTTTTTGCCGTAGGGCATTTTCTGACATTAAGGATAAGGCTTTTAAGGCGATACTGCATTCCTCCTCCCGTTACGGGAGGACTTATATTTTCTTTGGCCCATCTTTTATGCCATAATCTCAATATCCTCTCTCTTTCTTTCGATACCTCCGTTCAGACTCTCTTTATGACGGTATTTTTTACGAGCATAGGGTACACTGCCGGATTTGCATTAATTAAGCAGGGGGGGAGCAAGGTTTTTACTTTTCTTGGCGTTGCGGTAGGCCTTATTTTTATGCAGAACGTCGCAGGATGCGTTGTCGCTTCCATGTTTGGAATTGATCCCCGATTGGGCGTCTGTTCCGGTTCGATTTCCATGGTTGGAGGGCATGGGACTGCCGCTTCATACGGACAGGTGCTTGAAGCCGCCGGTCTTGAGGGGGCAAGCGTTGCAGCCATTGCCTGTGCCACATTCGGGCTTGTGGCTGGAAGCGCAATGGGAGGGCCTGTTGCAGAGTCAGTCATATCAAAGTTTTCATTGAAGCGTCTTGCCGGGGATGATTCCCCGTCTCATACGGATTTTCATTATGGTAAGATAAATCCGGATTCTTTCATACAGGCAGCCGTATATCTTCTTGTTGCGGCTGGAATGGGCACCGTCCTGACCTCCTGTCTGAACGGCATAACCGTATTTGGCGCTAAACTGACATTTCCTGTCTATATAGGGGCAATGGTTGTTGCCGCATTTGTAAGGAATTTTTTTGACTGGAGAAAAATACGGATCCCGTCAAGCGAGATTCACCTCTGGGGAAATGCGTCTCTTTCAATTTTCCTTTCCATAGCCCTTATGTCGCTGAAATTATGGGAGCTTGCTTCTCTGGCAGTTCCGATTATAGCCATTCTTTCTGTGCAGATTGTTATAATGTTTATATTTGCAAGATTTGTAATGTTCAATGTTATGGGCAGGGATTATGAGGCTGCTGTTATGTCAGCCGGATTCTGCGGCTTCGGTATGGGGGCTACTCCTAATGCAATGGCGAATATGCAGGCTGTCGTGAAAAAGCATGGGCTTGCTCCTCAGGCGTTTCTGATTGTTCCTCTTGTCGGCTCCCTGTTTATCGATTTTATAAACGGTCTTATCATAACCTTGTTTTTAAGCTTTGCTCCTTCGGTAATGTAGTTGCCGCTGTTTGAAGATAAATAATAAGAGCCGGACTTTATGTCCGGCTCTTTGCTTTTTTTTTGTTACGGAAAATAAAATAAGCTGACATATCTGCCAGCTTATTTGCTACGGAAAGAGAGGGATTCGAACCCCCGGAAGAGTTACCCCTTCAACGGTTTTCAAGACCGCCGCATTCGACCGCTCTGCCATCTTTCCGTAGAAGAATATACCACATTTCAATTTTTATGTCAAGCATTTTTTTTATTTTTTTAAAAAAATATTTTTATTTTTGAGAAGTTATAATCAGGTCGTTCAGTCTTGGGGATGCTATGGCATAAAAGCGTATGGGGCTGTTACATCCGCAGGGCAGTGTGTATATGTATTTTTTCTCCGCCTTTCCGCCTTTTTCTATCTTGATTATGTCAAAGATCCATGCGTCATGCATCCCGTATGATGAAGACAGGACCGTATCCGGAAAATATATGTTGTCATAGCCGGAAGTGTTTTCTTTGCTCAGATCCTTCAGTATGACAAGAGATCTGCCGCCTGCCGCAGATGCCATTATTACGGCATTTGACTCCGTGTCCAGATCGTTTATGATCTTTAAATTCATCTCATAGCATACCCCGAAATTTCCGGAATTTTTCTGGCTGTACAGTTCTTCGGACGGAAGGCTCTCCCTGTATTCGCCGGGATTTGAGAATGAATATATCCCGTCAACGGCGCTCCCAATCTCGCAGTACGATATTTCGGACATTCTGTATGTGAATGACGCCTCAAGCTCCGTATAGTCAAACATGCCCCTTATCCTGCTCGAGTCTCCGGACATTGAGACAGGATCCGGTATTGATTTCATTGAGGCAATATCAAGTCCGTCCATATCCTTAGGTGTTTTTGATGCGCAGATTTCTGCCGAAAGGGACGCATCTTTACCGTCACTGTCCTTTATGCGGAAGTCCGTCATGCTGCTGAGGGTGCATCCGTTTTTAAAGAAGAAGGATATGACGGCTCTTTCTCCCGGCAGTATCGATTTTGTGCCTTCTTCCGGAGATTCTTCCGTAAGCCATTTGATGAATGCGTTTCTTCCTGCTATTGCCGGATCCGAGGATATCGTCTCGGAAGAATAGGCGGGATTTCCGGCTGAATCAAATTTGCAGTTTGATGATTTCCCTATATGCAGCGTCTTTGCCTTGTCGGAGCTGTTTGTAAATATAAGGTTGAGATAAGCGTCATACCCGAGCTTGTTCTGATGATGCAGAAGCACCCGGAATTTTCCCTTGGCTTCGGAACGGTATATTAATGCCGGAAGCTTTTCGTCATAAAGCGTTTCCGGAGAGTTGCTGAATAAAAGAAGCTTGCCTGTCGTTTTTGAGCTGAGAGGCCTGTCAGGCATGAGCTGGCGTCCGTATTTCGGCTTTATTTTTATTATGCTGCCTTTGGATGTCCAGAAATAGTAAGACGGCTTTGAGGCTCTTCTTGCGTCTGTAAATATTCCTGCCGCCGCAATCAGAAGTATTATTGATATGTAGAATACGCATGTTTTCTTTAGCATGCACTATTATTTCTATTTCATATCATGAATGCCTTTTTCTAAAGATTCAGAAGGAAAGATGGTTCAAAAAATAAAAATAACTATGGTTAAGATTATTTGAAAGGCATTTATGTTATGGATATAGTTGGAATGGCTATCCAGCTTTACTTTATGATGGATCCTCTCGGAAATATTCCGCTTGTTGTGGCTCTGATAAGAAATTATCCGCCAAAAAAACAGAGGATGATTATTCTTAGGGAAAGCCTTTTTGCTTTTGGCGTCAGTCTTCTTTTTATGCTGTTCGGAACCCAGATTATGTCTGCAATCGATGTGCAGGAAGAGTCCATGAAAATGACAGGGGGCGTGATTCTTTTTATAATAGGTCTTAAAATGAGCATGGAATCCCCTTCGGGACAGGAGGAAGAGGCTGCACAGACAGAGCCGTTTCTTGTTCCTATAGCAGTTCCTTTTATAGCGGGCCCCGGAGTCATGGCAATGGTGACTGTTCTGGGCGCTGAAGGCAAAAATACGACGATAACAGGAGCCGTGCTTGCTCTTGTCATTGCATGGGTCGCAGGCACTCTTACGCTTCTTTTGGGCCAGTATATTTCCAAATTCCTTGGCTCAAAGGCGATGGAGGCAATTCAGAAGCTTATGGGACTTGCCCTTACGGCTATGGCTGTCAATATGTTTATGGTCGGATTTAAATCATTTATGCATTCTCCCGTTAAATAATAATTTGAGGTTTATGTATGAAAATATGCGTAAAATGCAATCAGATTTATCCTGATTATTTTAATTTATGTACAAAACAAACATGCATGGGGACTTTAAGATCTTATGAGGCAGGCGGCAAATGCCCTTACTGCTCTGCATCCGTGAATCCTGCCGCCTGTATCTGCCCTCATTGCAGAAGGCCTCTTAAAAAAATGACCTGTTATTCCTGCTCTTCATCCGTCTCCCCAGGGAGCCAGTTCTGTTCAAAGTGCGGAGCGGATATTCTTCTTTTTGATCTTCAAATCGGGCCGTTCGCCAATTGCAGAAAAGGGGATATCGTAAGGCTTGGCTCATGCCGTCAGGGCGGTGTTATGGATGTTACAAGAATAGAATGGGTTGTTCTTGTGCCTGAAGGCAGAAGGGTTCTCCTGATTTCAAGAAAGGGGCTTTTTGCCAAGGAATTCGATGATCAGTGCAATGATTGGCGAGCGTCATCTTTACGCAGATGGCTTAATTCTGATTTTCTGAATGACTCCTTTAAAGGAAGGGAAAAAGACATTCTTTCTCCGCATGGGCCGACAGGGGATTTGGTTTTTGTAATGGATCAGGATGAGGCATGCAAGTATTTTGCCAATGACAATGAACGCTGGTGTAATGCTTCAAATATTGCAAAGTCTCAGGGAGCGGCCGTTGAAAACGGAAGATGCAGCTGGTGGCTTCGTACCCCGTATTTTTCGCATACTCTGTATGGTGTCGGCCCTGACGGTTTTATTGACGGTGGCCATTGTCTGAACTATGCGGATGCGAGCATGTGCGTCCGTCCTGCAATATGGGTTGATCGTAACAAGATGAACGGCGTGGGCACTGCACCTGACGGAGCTCCTTCGAGAGGGGCTATCATAAAGTCAGGATCTGCGGCTTTCGGATCCGTTGCCGGATTTTCCAATACAAGGCATGCTCCGAATAATATTGACGGCATTATGAAGAAAGCCGACAATGTCTCCTCGAACTCACTCCGTTCTGCCGAAGCTTGTCCTTCTTCCGCATCTCTCTCGGATTTTTGCCTGAGTTTTGGCAATGCAAAAGAAGGCAATATTATAAACTTTGGCAGAAGCGGCTTTTCATTAAGTGGCTCTGCAAAGGATTTATCATGGATTGTACTTTCCAATCGTGACGGAAGGATTACCATGATGAGCCGGAATGCTGTCACCTTCAGGCCATTTGACTATAATTTTAACGGATGGGAAAAAAGTTCCATAAGGGCATGGCTTAATGAGGAGTTTTTTTCTTTATCATTTGACATGAAGGAGAAAAGCATTATTGAATCCGCCAGCGGCTGCGGAGACAAGGTCTTTCTTCTGAGCAGGAAGGAGTTTAATGCCTATATAAAATCGCCCTCCTTGGTCAGGTGCTCTCCTGAGTCATATGTATATAAGGAGGCTATGAACCTTCCTTATACCATAAATGAAAATTGGTGGCTGAGATCTTCTCCAAGTCATGGCCGTGCCGAATATGTAAGCAGATCCGGAGCAATTTATTCCGCAAATATGAATAATTATATGCTTGTAAGGCCGGCTTTGACCATCAATATCAATCCGCGTAGACTTGATGTCTGTAGAGAGGCTGAAAAGGCAATGGCGCTCCAGATGGAAAAGGAGCGTGAGAGGCTTGAAAAAGAGCGTATCGAGCGTGAGAGG
>JAKSUM010000062.1 GCA_024409025.1 bacterium
TGCAACGTCTGCGTATGGTGCAGGTTAGGCAGCACCGATGTCGGGGACGATCCTGCTGCCGCATTAGGCTGCTGCAACGTCTGCGTATGGTGCAGGTTAGGCAGCACCGATGTCGGGGACGATCCTGTTGCCGCATTAGGCTGCTGCAACGTCTGCGGCTTATTCGTGTCAGAGATTATGGATGTCAGGAACGAGCCTATTTGTGTAACAGGCTGCTGTACCGTCTGCTGCTTATCCATGTCAGAGAATATGGATGTAAGGACTGAACCCGGTCCTGCAGGCTGCTCTGCTCCCCTTTGAGGAACGTTCCTGCTTAGTGTTCTGGTCTCTGCTTCCCTAGGCTGCTGTACCGTCTGCTGCTTATCCATGTCAGAGACTATGGATGTAAGGACTGAACCCAGTCCTGCAGGCTGCTCTGCTCCCCTTTGAGGAATGTTCCTGCTTAGTGTTCTGGTCTCTGCTTCCCTAGGCTGCTGTACCGTATGCTGCTTATCCATGTCAGAGACTATGGATGTAAGGACCGAGCCCAGTCCTGCAGGCTGCTCTGCTCCCCTTTGAGGAATGTTCCTGCTTGGTGTTTCCATTGCTCCTGCTGAACCAGAGAGGCTTCCTCTTACAGGACCTCTGTCTTGGTTGTGCTGAGCTGTGGTGGCTGGATTTGAGGCAGCGGTTCTGCTTGGGGTATTCTGACTTCTTGATTCTGCCTGTCTTGATGTCGTTTCTGATTTTTCAGCAGCTCTTTTTTCAGCCTGTTCCTGTTTTTCTATATTTCTCTTATTTTCCGCTTCAGCGCCTTTCTGGATTGAGGCGGACTGGATGGCGTTTCTAGTCTGCGTCTCGCCTTTTCTTTCAGCCTGATTCTGTCGTTCTATTCCTTTTTGATTTTCTGCTGTTGCCTGTTTTTTTACGGATTGTTTCTGAGCTTCGGTATTCTTTATATTTTTTTGCTCTTCCGGAACTCTTTGTTCTATTCTTGATATAGCTGTTCTCTGGGGATTTTGTTTTTGCAGCCCTGTGTTTTTAGAGGTCTGTCTGCTTTCTGCTGAATCCTTTGTCTCTTCAGAGCTTTTTGGGGCGGACTTCTCTTTTATTGTGTCAAGAGTTTTCGAATATGCTTTTCTTGTTCTTGTAAGCTTTGTCTTGTCAAGATCCTGCTGAAGTGCAGTTTCAGCGGCTCTTGCTGTTTTGGCGCTGTCCGCTTCAGCGGCTTTTTCTGAATTTTTTATGCTTTCAGCCTGTTTTGTTGCCGCTTCAGTGTTTTTTAACTGTATATTGTTGTTTTTTGCCTGAACAGCCTGCTGCTTTGTTTCATTGGTCACAGCTGTTTTTGCGGTTTCAGTTTTTACGCTTTTTGCTGAGTCTGATTTTTTTTCAGCCGCTTCGGCATTTTTAAGCTGTGTCTGCTCATTTTTTATATTAGCGGACTGTTGCCCTCTTGTTTCTGCAGTGGGAGCCTGTTTTATTCCTTCAGTGTTTTTGTTTAATGCGTTTCCTCGCATTTGCTGCATGGCAATAAATGACTGGCTTTTCTGAGTATTTAGCTGGTTTTGAGGCTTATTTGAGGTTTTAGCCTGCTGCTCAGAGGTCGAAAGATATCCGTTAAGTGCCTTGTCTATATTATCTCTTGCATTCAGCTTTGTGTTTACTTTTTCATTTGTCGCAAAAGAAGTCTTATCAGCCTGCATATGACTTCCTGTGTCCGTCTGCTTTAGAGCCTGCTGTTTGGCCGTCTCTTGGGAGCTTGCGGCTTTTGGTATATTTGATGATGGAATCATAGCCGAATTGCGAAGATTCATTCCCGGTATTACTTCTGCCATGCCTGCTTCTCCTTATCCATATGCTTTTTAATTATGTTCACGACATTTCTGTTATGAGTCAAGCTGTCAGATTTCTGATGATATGCTGACTATGCTTCTTATTTTTACAGGAAGAGCTCTTGCTCCGACTTTGTCTTCCCATTCAAGCATCTTTTTAATTCCTACTCCGTACACTGGATCCGCTTTTGCTTTAATGCCATTTGAGTATGTGTATGCCCCTATTTTATCGTATATTTTGTATTCGATCCAAGATGCAAAGCCTTCCTTTACAACAATGTCCTGTGATGGTACGCATGCTTCTGTCTGCCATGCATGAGTCATTTCATGAGCTAATGTTCCGGTTACTTCGTCTTCGTTCATATCCTTCATAATATAAATCTCATGTCCTGACGGAACTCTTCTGTAAAGGCCTATCTCTGCTCCGCGGTATGCTCCGTTGTACAGATTGTCCATCTCTTGGCCTGTTACAAGCTTGACTGTCATCGGAAGTCTTACTGCTATGCCGAATTCAGATATCAGCATCTGTCTGACCTGCACTGCTGTCTGTTCCAGCTCCTGCTGGCTTGATATAACCTTGTATCCGGCAAATGAAGGATTTGATGATGCCAGTATAATGATAAATGCAACTAATATAAATGATATTTTTCTAACCATTTTATGCCTCCGATGAATTTTTGCTGTTCCAGTTTGCAAATGGGTTTGACGAAAGACTTGAATTAAAATATTTTTTGTCGCCTGATATGTCTATGCCTATCCAGTCCGGAAGGGACTCTGGAAATATAGGCTGGGTTTCGGAGAGCTCTGCTTCAGCTATTATAAGCCCTTCATTCAGCCCATGAAATCTGTCTATGCTCCAGATAAATCCCGAACTGTCCCGCACTTCGAATCTTTCTTTTTCAATTATAAGTCCGTCGGTCATATTTTTAAGCATAAATTCTGCTTCATTAAGTGGTATTTCATATTCGAATTCATCTCTTGATATTCCGTGGGTCCTGCCTTTTATTGTCAGGTATCCTTTATCTCCGGCGGTTCTTATTCTTACTGTACAGTTGGGAGATGCATGGAGATATCCTTGCGATATTAGTGTCTTTTTATATGCATCTTCTGTCCAGCTGTTGTTTGTCACCGTGTACTTTTTTTCTGTTTCTTTTGCCATTATTGATAAAAAAGCTTCGAATTAATTCGAAGCTTTTCCTTTTTATTTCTGTGACAGCATTGCCGTCAGTTTTTTTGCCGCTGCTATCTCTGATATGCGTTTTAGCGCAGTGTCCGCAAGGGATTCCCACACATTCTTTCTTAAAATGCCGGTTATCTGATCTTTTGCGGAGGCAAGAGCCTCTTTAAGGGCATTTGCGTCTGGCGGATTTATCGTCTCAAATGTTTTGGACAGCTGTGCTCCTGTCTTGTTCAGGATCTGCAGCACCATTCCGGCTGTAGACGCCTCCATCATAGCCTTTGTTCTTGCCGCCATAAGCTTTATGAGAATAGCGGCATTCTTGTCCTTTTCCTCAATGGCTTTTTGGGCTTTTTCTGTTATTTCCTTTGTTATATTGTCTATATCCTGCTGAGAAGGTCCCGCTGTCTGAGCTGCTTTTGCTTCTGCGGCTTCTTCAATGGCTTTCTTTGCCTGCTGGATTATTTTTTCCTTTTCGGCTTTAAGGACTTCGATTTCTTTTTCCTTGGTTTCTATAATCGCCTTGCTTTCTTCTTCCGCTTTCTTTTTAGCTGCCAAGATGTGTTTTTTTGCGGCTTCTGTTATTTTTTTCTTCTCTTCTTCAGCCCTGCTGACATATGCTTCAAGCTTTAGTGAGGCTTCATCCATGATGTCCTGGCGTTCTTCCTCCGCCTGCTTTATCAGTTCAGTGCGTTCTTTCTCAGCCTTCTGCAGAAGTTCATTCTGCTGGTCAATGGTTTTTTGGCTTTTTTTGATTATTTCTTCCCTTTCCTGTTCTGACCTGCTGACATATGCTTCGAGCTTTAGGGAGGCTTCCTCAATAATGTCTTGGCGTTCTTCCTCAAGCTCCTGGTTCTTCTTCTGCTCTTCGGAAAGCTTTGTATAGAGACGGTTTATTTCTTCCTCATGATTCTGTCTTTCTGCGATGAGATCTTTTGACATTTTCTTGAGTTCTGAAGCTATTTCTTCCCTCTGTCTTCTTTCCTCGACAGCGTTCCTTTGCTTTTCCGCGATTACATTCCTCTGTTTTTCCTCGTTTTCGGCTGCTTCCTTTAGCTTTTTTTCAAGCTCTCTCTTCTCTCCTTCAAGCATTTTTCTCTCCGATATTTCTTCGGACAGATTCTGCTGCGTTTCTAAGAGATCGTTTTTAGCCTGTTTCTCGGATGTCTGCGATTTTGCAAGGCTTTCGGCCATTGACACATTCTGCTTTTCGAGTTCAATTCTTCTTTTTGTTTCTTGATCCAGGACGCTTCTTGTTGAATCGAGCTCGCTTATGTTTTTTGAGTATTCCTCGTTTGCTTTTGTTGCCTCATCTGCAAGCTTTTTGCAGCGTATTGTTTCGGACATTATCGATACGATGATTCTTATTACGTTTTCAGGTATTTCTTTTACAAATTCATCGTTCTCAAGCCTTATTGCTGCCGTTATCATATTTTTGGAGATAAGCGGTATTACTGCCGCATATTTACCCTTTAGCTCCTGATCGCCTTCGAAATTGGTCTCCCTTCCCTGAGCATCAGGATAATAAAGGCTCTCTCCGCGCTCCAGTACGTAAATTTCCCTTGACGCCTGTGACAGATTTGATTTTTCTCTCTTAAGAGTGCCGCCTTTTGTGTATGTATATAGAGCATTTTCAGGAGATCTGAATGAAATTTTGAGTGTTTTGCATCCTGATATCGACATTATTGCCGAACAGATTTTTTCAAGATCGTCTCCAAGCTTTTTGGGCTTTGAGGCTATTGCTTTGGCTATTATGTCTGTTTTTCCTGATATTTCTGCTTTTTCTACTGAAGCCTCGCGAAGCATGTCATATGCGGAATGTTTTTCCATTATTCCTGCAACAAGAGTCGCTACTGACATGTACCTGTTCTTAAGATCGAGCGTTTCATGATACTCTTCTCCGGAAGAAAATACGAGAAGGCCTTTTACTTCTCCTGAATATACAATAGGTATTATTGTTTGCCACTCACCGTCTTCGGATGTGCTGCATATTCTGTTCGAAGTTAAAGCGGTCTTGTAGGCAAAGCTGTTGTCCGAGGATAGTGCGGTGTTATCTTTTATATAACCGTTAGAATAGCCCTTATGTGCATGAAGCTTAAGCTGATGGGTAATTACGTCATATGAATATACCAAATATTTTGACGCCATTACCGGAAGATATTTTGATATTTTTATTATTGTCCCGTCTAAAAATGTTTTTACATCCTGTGAATTATCTGTGGCATGGAGCACGTCAAGGAAATCGTTTACAAGCTGTTTGAATTCGTTAAATTCGTCCTGTATTGTTTTTTCCTTTTGAGTGCATTCTATTTCAAGGACATATCTTATGATTTCCTTGCTTATTTCCTCTCTGACGGCATGTGACTTCATAGCAATCGCTATATCCCTTCCGTTTTTGGCCTTAAGCGAAGTGTTTATGAGCCCTCCGTGTTCTGCAAGCTTCGGTATTTCCTTTACTGCGCTGTCCGGCATAATAGCCGATATGTCCGTATTCATCATGGATTCCTTGGAGACATCGAGCAGACTTAGAGCATATTCGCCGATATTTTTTATCTCCATCGCCTTGTTTACGATGATTACCGGTTCTTTTGCCGTTTTAAGATAAAGAGAGCTGTATTCCTGATATCTGTTTGTCGTAAGAACCATGTCGTAGTATTCAAGCGCATAGCTGAAAATTTTGCCTGCGCATTTCATAAGAGCCTGTTCAGATGGCTTTATTTTTTTTATTTTGCTTGAGGCGAGATGTATTACCCCTGCTGGCCTATTATGGCAGAAAATCGGTATGCAGGCTATAAATTTAAATCCTTCTGCCTTGCAGTTTGGGCAGGAGTAGAGCCTGTCTCTGGTTATATCGCTTGTTATTGTTATGTCTTTCTGTGCAAGAGATACGGCGCAGAGGCAGTTCCCAAGTGGGGAATTTGCCATTTTTTCAAGGTATTTTGTGGTTACGCCATGAAATACATCAGGCTTGAGAAAGTAATTGCCTCTAGGTTCGAGAAGCTTTACTACTCCGCTTTCAACTCCAGTCATTTCTATGAGTATATCGAGAAATTGCTCAAATAATATGTTTACAGGATTGTCCTGCTTAGCAATGTCTGCTATTCTGGCTAGAGCCTCTATACGCTCTGTTATTTCAGCCTGTATCGCCTGGTCAGCGCTGGTATAACCCATCTGATTCATAAATAACCTCTTATTTACGGCATTGCCTTTTTAGTCTGATTTAATAATTCTGAAACTCATAAAAAACCCCTTTTTGCCATCGTGTTTTTTTGCATATATCTTTTATAATATTGGAGCGTAAAACTATATTTTACAAAACAATAGCATATCAGTAAAATATATGGTATAATAGATACATAGAGAGCTTCTCTAAATCTATAGAAAGGAGAAACGCTATGTATCTTACAGTAAAACAGCAGGTAAAACATCTTTCAAAGGAAGATTACTTATCTGTCAAAGAGCTTTGCCATATAGCAAAGAATTTAACCAATCAGGCAATCTATAACGTTAGACAGTATTACTTTGACGAAGGCGAATATCTTAACTATGAGAAAAACTATGCACTCCTGAAGGTATCTGATAATTACAAAATGCTAAATTCAAATATGGCTCAACAGATACTTAAAGAAGTTGATGGCAGTTTTAAGTCATTTTTTTGTTTACTTAAACTTGCTAAAAAGGGTAAGTATGCCTTTAAAGATTGTAAATTACCAAACTATCTTCCTAAAGATGGATATACTACGCTTGTAATTGGTTTTGTAAGACTTAATGGAAATAAGCTTATTTTGCCATTTTCAAATACTTATAAGAAAACCCATAACAGTATTGAGATTACCATTCCACCTATTTTACTTGATAAGAAAGTAAAGGAAATTCGGATTATACCAAAGGCAAACGCTAGGTTCTTTGAAATTCAGTATACTTATGAAGCTGAATGCGTTCAAAGAAATATTAATCCTAACAACTCACTGGCTCTTGACCTTGGTATAAATAATCTTGTTACTGCTGTATCAAGTGAAGGTAAGTCATTCATCATAGATGGTAAAAGGCTTAAATCTATTAACCAGTGGTATAACAAGCATAATGCCTATTTGCAATCTGTTAAAGATAAACAGCATTTTGGTTATGGTAAAACAAATAGACAAAAAGCACTTCTTCGTGACCGCAATAACAAAGTAAATGATTATATGAACAAAACTGCTCGTATTATCATTGATTATTGTATTAATAACGATATAGGTACGCTTGTAGTTGGTTATAATGAAACATTCCAAAGAGATACGAATATGGGAAAGGTCAATAATCAAAGCTTTGTAAATATCCCATACGGACATATTCGCTCGAAATTAGAGTATCTTTGTGAATTAAATGGCATTGTTTTTGTAAA
>JAKSUM010000063.1 GCA_024409025.1 bacterium
GATATAAAGTTCGCTTTCCTTATAGGAATCTTCCTGGGAATAGGAAAGGCTGCCGAGGCATTTTTCCTTTCATTTATCATAGGGGCCTTGCTGCTTGCGCCTTTTATGATATTTATGAAAAAATCAGGGAAAGCCCCCGTGCCTTTCGGCACTTTTATGGCTATTGGCGCATTTATTGCAATGCTCTTTGGAGATTATCTCAGAGACTGGTTTTTCAGTCTTTACTGAGTAATTTTATATTTAGTTTGTAGAAGGAGTTTAATCCTTAAAAAAGAATATTAAGGTTTATAGCATTTTAAGGCTTTTTGCGCGGAGCGCGCGTCAAGCTTATTTTATGAGAAGGGAGGTGATTTGTGAAAGATGGATTTTTTAAGACAACTCTTTGGCGGCGGCAAGGCGCCTGTCGGAGGCCTTGATATGGGCTCTTCATCTCTGAAAATGCTCCAGCTGAAGCAGAATAAGGATAAAAAGACATATAAGATGACCTCGCTTCTTATCGGATATGCTCCCGATGATACTGTTGTCGGAGGGACTATTTCTGATCCAAGAGCTCTTGGAGATTATATTAAGCAGCTTATTCAGAGCAGCAAGATTAATATTCAGGATGTCGTCGGAGTCGCGTCAGGCAAATCTGTTGTTCTTCGCCCGATAGAGATGATTTCATCCATATCGCCAAAGGAACTTCAGAGCTCTGTTCGTTTTGAAGCCGACAAATATCTGCCTTATAAGGCGGATGAGGCCATGGTCAGAGGAACAATCCTTCAGAAGGAAATTCCTGACAAGCCCGGCAAGATGGAAGTCCTGCTGGTTGCCGCTCCTAATGAGATTGTAAAAAACACTCAGGATGTCATTAAGTTTGCCGGATTAAAACCGGCGGCTATAGATATGGAGCCTTTTGCTCTGAACAGGGCTCTTTCTGTTTCTCTTGAGCCTTCGTTGCTCGAAAGGACAGTTGCCCTCATAAATATCGGCTCCTCTTCTACGAGCATAAACATATACAAGGCTGGAGTTCTCAGGCAGAGCAGGACGGTAACTGTCGCCGGAAAGCGATTTACTGATGCTATCGCTCAGTCTCTGAATATAAGCTTTGATGAGGCTGAGAAGATGAAGACGGAAAAAGGCGTCATAAGGGTGGAAAAAGATGCTGCACCGGTTGAGCCTTCCGCAATGCGTATTTTCAATGTGATACTTCCGGTTCTTCAAAGTCTCATAACTGAGATTCAGCGCTCTTTTGATTTCTATAGGAATACATATCCCGGAGAATCAATTGATTATGTTGCGCTGTCGGGCGGCACTGCGTCATTCAAGAATATAGATGCTTATATATCGAATGCTCTTGAGGTGAAGTGCGGCGTCCTCAATCCTTTTAGGAATATCGATATTTCAGAAGTTCCAGGTTACACGCCTGAGATGCTGCAAGAGTTGGCACCGTCTCTGACGGTTTCCGTAGGATTGGCTTTGAGAAATATAAAGGCCTGACATATGTCAGGTGAATTTGAAAGTGGGAGGTGAATATATGGCAATTAAGGTAGATTTACTGCCGACAGAGCGAAAAAAATTCGGCTTTGATTTCGTTATTGCCATAATGGTCGTTCTTGTTATTGCTGCCGCAGTAGGCTTTTATTTCTACGGTGTTGATCTGCAGAATAAGGCTGATGAAAGCAAGAAGGAAGTAACAAAGCTTCAGAGTGAGCTTAATGAGAAAAAGAAGGGTCTTGATGAAATAAACAAGCTCAACAAGCAGATAAAAGACGTAAAGGATCAGACAAAGCTCGTAAGCGAGCTCAAGCTTGACCCTGTACGCTACAGCAATCTTCTTGACGAGCTTGCTCTTCTTCTTCCTAATAACATGTGGGTAACCAACATCAGCATAGAGCCTTCTAAGCAGACAATGGTTCTCACTGGTCTTTCAGCAGAGCAGCCCGGAGTAAGGCCTGTTGAGGCTGTTTCCGGTTTTATGAAGAATGTTGGCAAATCAAAATTCTTCAAGAGCGCAGCTATTGCTAATGCCAGCAGACAGACAGTTGATGTCGGCAAGAACAAGTATACTGATTATGCATGGTCAATAGAGCTTATCTATGATCCCGAAAAGGCAATGGTTAAGGAGTAATAGACAATGGAAATTCCGAATGTAATGAAAATTGTTTTGGGCGTTATCCTCATTGCTTTTGTTGGCGTAGGCTTTTATTTCGTCCAGTGGAAAACCCCTATGGAGGAAAGAAAGGCTGCAGAGGAGAGCATTGTCCAGATTAATAATGAAATGACACAGGTTCAGAGAGAGCTTGACAGTATAGAATCTCTCAGAACACAACTCAATAATGCAGAAGCCGAGCTTCAGGCTGTTATTCAGCAGGAGCTTACTCCTGAATCCGAAAAGGAATTCGTAGCATCTTACCTTGCTGACGTCGAAAAGATGGTCGAGCACGAAAGATCAAGGATGGCAGATCCTGATTTCACGCTTATGACGATTGCTCCTGAGGGCAATGCAAAGTCCGGCGATTCTCCGGCATCTCTTGCTTCTTACCCTGTAAAGACATTCAACATGACTCTTAAGGGCAGATATGCAACAGTTATCGATTTCCTCAGACAGCTTGGAGCTCTTAAGCTTAAAAGACTTGTCACTGTCAATAAGATTTCTCTTAACGGCCAGTATGACAAGGATTCTTATTCCAAGTCTCCTGTTCTCAGCGTGACAATTCCTCTTTCTGTATATCTTAGAAAGGATGGAAGCAAGTAATGAAAGACATATTCAGATTTATCGGCAAGATAGGAATGCTTTCTCTCGCTTTTGTCTGCCTTACCGCTCCCTGTTTTGTAAACGCTCAGGAAGCTGCTTCCGGCAAGATAACAGTTGAAGAGACTTCTGCCCCTGCCGGTGGCGAAGCCGAAAACACACCAGCTGCTGCTTCAAATGATTCAGGAGCTCCTTACTCATTTACTAACGGAAGACGCGATCCCTTTGTTCCTTTCGGCGGCAATGTGGCTCCCAAGCCTCTTCCGGCGGAAACAAAGCTTCTTCCTGCAGACAACAAGGATGCTGAAGGTGAAGATATTTCCGTAGGCAAAGACGCAAAGACGGGCCAAGAGATTACAACTCTTCCTGTTATCGTTACTGGAACTGTAGTTTCCGGAGCCAGAAATTTTGCAATTCTCGCTCCCGGAGGCGAAAAGCAGGATAACAAGAATTCTGTTAGTTTTATGGTCACAGCCGGTGACAAGGTCGGAGAGTACACTGTAAGAAGCGTATATCCTGACAGAGTAGTTCTCGTATGGAAGGACAAGCCGTTTGTAATACCGGTTCAGCAGTATACTCCCAAGTCAAAGGACGGCAAGGCCGTTGTTGGCGGAGCTCCTGAAAAGGCAACTCTTCCTGTTCCTGAAATAAAGAAACCTGAAGAGGATGAAGAGAATGCGGCTGTCGAAAACGGCAAGGACAACAAGGACGCATCAAAAGACGCTGCCAAGGATTCCGAAAAGAAAAATTAACATAAATTGAAAATTTCAGGAGGTATATTTCTTAATTATGATTAAACTTGAAGGATTGAAAAAATCGCTTTTCAGCCTTCTTAGCAATTGTGTCGTAGCTTCGGCTGCAGCTCCTGCAGACGCAGCGGCAACCGTTAATTCGGTTAAGGTTATGGATAGGACTGGTTCTACTGTCAAGATTGCTGTAACGGCAGATACAGCCGTATCCAACTATGTCAGCGAAAAAGACAATACGGTAGTTGCAGAGCTTTTCCCCGCAGTTCTCGGTTCATCAGCAGAGAAGAACACTTCTATAAATTACGGACTTGTTGAAGGCGTAAGACTCGTACAGTCAACTGAAAAGGCTGAAACGGTAAAGGTTATCGTTGACGTCGTTTCACAGCCCCAGTACAAGGTAGTTCCCGCTGACGGCAAAAAGGGCGTAGTCCTTGAGTTCTCTTCACTCAGCATGGGTGCAGATAAGGGCGAGAAGAAGGTTGCTGCTTCTAAGAAGACCGTTGCTTCCGAGAAGAAGGCTGCCGTTAAGAAGGAAGGCAAAAAGGCTGTAGCCAAGAAAGCCGCTTCTAAGAAAGTCACAAAACAGGCTTATGGCAAGAGCGCTTACGCTCCGGCTCCCAAGCTCGTTTCTCTTGATCTCGTAAATGCAGATCTCATCTATGTTCTCAAGATTCTTGCAAAAGAGCTCGGAATGAACATAGTAACTGCTCCCGATGTAGCCGGTTCTGTAACAATGACTCTTAAGGACGTACCCGCAAGCGGCGCCCTTAACCTCGTTGTAAAGATGAGCGGATATGACTACAAAAACGTTGGAAACACGATCGTAGTCGGCGACTCCAAGCTCCTCGCAACAGTTCCTTCAAACATTATGCAGGTAAAGAAGGGTTCCGAAATAACCCAGGCTATACCGCTCGAGCATGCAAAGGCTGCTGATCTTTCAAGCATGGTCTCTTCTTCATATCCTGATGCAAAGATTCAGGCTGATCCCAGAGGCACCGCTCTTATCGTAACGGCAGATCCAGACAGCATGAAGGCAATCCGTTCCTTCGTATCACAGCTTGATTATGATGTTCCGGCTCCTATACCTCCGAGAACAGAGATCATAGCTCTCAAGGCTGCTAAGGGCGAGGAAGTCCTTCCTATCCTTCAGAAGCTCGTTCCTACAATTTCTTACGATGTAGACAAGAGACTCAATGCCCTCGTACTCACAGGCGATGAAGGCAGCCTCTCTCTCTGCAAGGATTACCTCGAACAGCTCGATGCTCACCTCCAGCAGATTTCCCTTGATGTCAAGGTCGTTGATCTTACCGAGAACGGTACAAAGTCATTCGGCGGTCAGTGGGGAACCAGCTCCAGCAGCGTAGGCCAGCTCGTAGACACCACTTTGGTTGAGACAGCTTCTAATGTAGGCGCCACTGATTATATTGACGGTCAGGGCAAATTCATCGGTTATGATGAGTCAGGCAATCCTAAGTACCAAGCTATTCCTGATGCTCCCCAGTACGGCACAACCGGCTATCCTATGTCAATCGGATACTTCACGAGATCCGCTCTCTCTCTGAGCTTCCAGCTTTCAGCGCTCATCACCAGCACTGATGCCAAGGTTCTCGCATCACCCAGACTTACAACAAAGTCCGGCGAAAAGGCTGAAGTACACATTGGCGAAAGATATCCTATCGTTTACTACGATCCGAGAGCAGGACAGTACCAGGTACAGTATGTTGATATAGGAACCAACCTCCAGCTCACAGCTAAGGTTCTTCCCGACAACTACGTCGAAATCCAGATGCAGCCCGATATCTCCAACCTCCTCGGACTCGTAAACGAGCAGTATCCCAGAACGGCTAACAGAACGGCTAACATCACTATGAGAGTTAAGGACGGAGACACAATGGTTCTCGCCGGACTCCTCAGAGAGAATGAAAACACAACCGTTTCCAAGATTCCGCTTCTCGGAGACATACCGGTTATCGGCTATCTCTTCAAGACAGAATCCGTCTCCAAGGACAAGAACGAAGTTGTCATCATGGTAACTCCTCAGATCCTTGTTGACTAGTTCAATAAGATAAAAAAAAGCAGGTCTTTTAAGACCTGCTTTTTTTCGTGGCATTATCTGCTTTATCATATAAAAAAGAGCCTGTAAAATAGGCTCTTTTTTTGTTTTTAGATTATATGTTTTCTTTACTTAGCGCAAGCTCTATGCCTGTAGCCAGCTGATCTGCACAGGATGTGCCTTTCTCCCTGCAGAGTGTGCCTTTGAGGGTTGAGACTGTCTTTTTCGCATCTGCTCCTTCAAGAAGCCTGCAGATGGCTTTTGTGTTTCCAGGGCATCCGCCTGTTATCTCTACATTGTGAAGTATTCCGTTTTCGATGTCAAACTTCATCATGCTTGAGCATACGCCCTTAGGCATATATACATGGTTCTTCATTATATTTTCTCCTCTTCTCCGTTTTCAGAAAATGAATCAATAAAATTATTAAATATATTCTTTAATTCGTAATCAATATAAGATGATAAATTGCATTTAAATTCTTCTAAAAGCTCGTCATATTCCTGTCGTACATTTTTTTTATATCCTCTGCCTTTTATATGTTGTACCGTTTGCCAAAAGATGTTGTTTGATGATTGAGGATAAAAATAATCTGCTTGTGATGAGTCATAATATTCAAATCTTATACTGTCTGTTGAATCACTAATGGCACATTCTAGCTTATGGATATATCCGTTTATAATTATTTTTGCGTTGTTATTATTTATATCACTCAGATTTTTTTTTATATTTGAATGTAGTTGGTTTGCAAGTTGTGAGAAGTATTCTGTTCCTTGTTGGGCAATTTCATTATATATATTGTCTTTTTCCCAATTTCCAAAAATTGAATTCGTTTTTTTTATTCTTGCCCAGTGCACATCATCAATAATCTTTTTTAATATATTTTCTTTTATTTCATTAGCTATTGCTTTCGGAATAATTGACGATTTTAATTTTAATATATTTTCTTTTGCTTCTTTTAGAGCTTCTAGCTCAGCCGTTTTCTCTAATTTTTGTTCTGTTTGTATTAATGAATCAATTTCATCTCTTATTTTAATTGCATCTTCTTGTAAATTTTTTTTGTGATTAATTATAATTTCATTGATTTTATCTGATATTTCATCTCTATAACTTTGTGCAATTTCTCTATCAAAATCGGCGATAATAATTTTTTTACTTGCTTTTATTTTACCAGTAGTTGGATCTGTTGTTTTTTCTTGCTTATATTTTTTTATATATGCTGATATTGAGTCTATAAATAGAGTGTTAGAGATAATATATGGAACTTTATGTATTTTAATTTTTCGTTCCAATTCTGCTTGCTTTATTTCTTTTCCTTTTTCCTCAGACACAGTTTTCTATACCTTTTCTCTTGGCTGGAAAACAGCAGAAACAACCGAAAACAACTGCCGAGAGAGTGAGCGAACCGCATCTCGATTCTTCGATTTTGCGGAGAAAAAAAAAAGAACGGCAACGGTCTCCGTCCTACCTGCCCTCCTTTTCCTTTCCATTTTTCTCTCCTCTTTTTTTTTCTTCTTTTTTCCTCCTTTCCCCCCCTCCCCCCTTTTTCTCGTTCTTTTCCCCTCTTCCTCCTCCCCACCCTCTCAAGTGGAAATCTCTCCAAGCCAGGGACATGTCAAGAGAACGAGAAAAGACGATTTTCCTCGACTCGGAGACGTCGGAGTTTGCCTCCCCCTTCATCGTCCGTCCCTCCACGAACGTTTCCCCCGCTCTCGTCTCCGCCTTTTCCGACACAAACGCGGCTGCTTCTTCTTCCTCGTCTTCTTCTTCTTCCGACCAGCCCC
>JAKSUM010000064.1 GCA_024409025.1 bacterium
TGGATTAACAATCCTTAGTTGCTTATATTATTAGTCTATAAATATAGACTTGTCCGCATGCTCGCCTCTTCCGGTCTGTGTAAGTATTTTGATTTTTTCTTCGGATATAGCAGTTCTTGATCCGTCCTTATTGACAGTTATGCTGCAGCGGCTGTCTTCAATTAGGGCGTCTTCTGCTTTGGCTGTTGCCGGAGAAGCATAGCAGGCTATTCCGGCTGCTGCTATTACTGTAAAAATGATTTTTTTCATTTCTTCCTGCCTATCTTACCTTCTCGAGGATAATCATTCTTTTTTCAAAATTTTTGAGAGCTGCTGCCGCTTTTTTTATTTCCTCATAGTGGGATTTGCTGATTGTTCTGGTTTTTACAGATGCTTTGCCTTCAAAAATTATTACTCCGTCTTTCTCTTTTACCGAAAGATTTATTTCCGCATCTCCACTTATTTTTTCCGCAGGAGGAAGCGAAACTGCCTTATAGCCTGCAGGTATTTTTACTGTCTCTATAAATGAACATTCAATTGGAGACTGGAGGCTTATGTCATAATTTCTTGTTCTTGTCGAACCCCATTTCCTAATCTGGGCTGATGCGAGAAGATCAAGCGGAAGCCTTCTTGAAGGTAGAGGAAGGATTATATATCTTCCTGCCTTTATGGCATAGTTTTCTGCTGATGCCTTCATATTGATTACAAATGGACATGCAAGATCTGAAGGATTACCGTATTTAAGCTCGGTAATCTTTGTTCCAGGGGATATCATGGATGCAATCTGATTGAAAAGCAGCTCGAATTCCTCTGCCTTATAGGCATTTTTTGCCTGTCTTAATGATGTCTCGTATTCTCCGCATGATTTTAATTCCGCATCATAACTGAGAGACATGTCATTATTGAGTATGCATTTTGATGATATTATTCCTGCATTGTCCTTGGTCGGAGATGTAGGCATAAGAATTATGTCGCTTCCTTCTTCAGTTATCGGGAGAACATATCTTTCGCCGGCATAACCGCTTCCTATTCCGGCAGAAAACTCTGCCGTTGGATCCATTATGGCGTTTTTTCCGTCTTTTGTCTTAACGAGGCATACAAGATGCTGGAAAAATATTGTAGGGACATTTTCTTCCGTCTCACTTGATGGATTGATCAGACAGTCATGGCGTTCGACTCCGGCTTCATGCAGCATTGATGTCATGAGTACAGCCTTGTCCCTGCATACTCCGTATCCTTTTTCAAGGGTATATTCGGCTTCATGGGATTCGACAAATGCTCCGACATCCATTGATGAACCCATGTACCTTATCTTCTGAGATACGAATCTGTGAATTGCAAGTATTTTGTCCTCTTCAGATGTAAGGCCGGCTGTCAGCTCAGCAGTCTTTTTCTTTATCTCCGCCCCTGCTTTATATTTGTCCTTATTAAGAGAATATAAGAAGGCTGAAGCCTCTTTCCATGTCTTAAATGATGATATTGAAAGCGAGCAGGCTATGTCTCCTGCTGAGGGCATACAGGGCTCTGATATAATTTGCGGATTATTCTCAGTTTCCCATATAAGGATTCTCTTGCCATTTTCTGTCTTCTCGGAAAAAGAGGCTTTGCCATTTCTTACCGAATATTTTAGAGGCATATCCGTTGGGGCGGATATTTTTACCGAGCTTTTAAGAAGTGGCTCTGTTGACTGGAGATAATATGTCCCACAGAAATTATCCTTTATAAGCCTTTTTGTCTTTGAGGTTTTTGATATTTCTATCAGAGAGCCAAGAGGAAAGCTTCCTATTGCGGCGCTTTTCATTCTGAAGGATCCTTCGAATATATTCATTGCCTGAAATGCCGGATGAGTGCCGTCAGTATATGCGCTTTTGGGTACTTCCCTGACTGTTCCGTCAGGAAGATATATTTTGATTGTTATATCCGATATTTCCTGATATCTGGAATTATATGAAAAATCCATTGTTCCGTATGCTTTAACTGCACTTTCGGTCATTGGCTTTATAAGATTATATGAATATTCAGAGTAGTCTCCGTTTCTCTCGAGATTGACCTCTGTGATGTCTTCTATAATAACGGAAGAGGCATCAGGATATCTGTCTTTTGTTACTGCAGCGCCCTTTGTAAATGGTGATTCTGCAAATGCTGCATTAGCCATGAATAAAATCATTGCCAATACGAACAGCAGCTTGGTTTTCATGCTTTTTTTCCCTTTCTTGTATTTTACTGCTTATAGTTAATTAGTTTGTTTCTTTTTGGGTAATTCCTTTATCTCCTGCTTGGGGCAAGATTGAAATATTAAGAAATTGCAATAAAAAAATATTGCATTTATTGATTTATAGTGTTAGAATATAATGAAATATATGCGGTTTGACGCTATATTGTTTTGTACCGGGGGTCCAATTTATTTGTTTTTGTTTAAGGAGGGTCTAAGGGGTTGGCAGAGTTTCAGGATAAGACATTAGTTTGCAGGGATTGTGGAAATGAATTTGTTTTCTCAGCCGGGGAGCAGGACTTTTACAGTAAGAAAGGTTTTGAAAACGAGCCCCAGAGATGCCCTTCATGCAGACAGGCGCGTAAGCGCGGAAGAGTTAAGGGTGGCAATGCTCAGAGCGGCTTTGAGCCCCTTGTCGAGGTAACATGCGATTCATGCGGCGCTATAACGAGAGTTCCGTTCAAACCTACTCAGGGCAAGCCGGTATACTGCCGCGACTGCTATGAAGCTAAAAGAGCTGAAAGATATTAAGTTTTCAATTTGTCTGAAAATGCCGTTTTCCGTAAGGAGAGCGGTTTTTTTTCTATGGGGGATATTATTCGGTTATGAAATTAGTTACTTTTTTGTTTATGCTTTTGTTTTTTGCGGGATTATCATGTGCCCCTGCAAATGCTGCTGATGTTAATGTAAAGCTGATTATTGACGGAAAAAGCTTTAAGGGCTCTGAATGTGCCATAATGCGCAACGGGATGATGTTTCTTCCCGGAAAGCCCGCCTGTGAAAAAATGAAGATAACCTTTTTTTATGATGACGCAAAAAAACGAGTCAAGATGATGAAAAAGGGCGGAGTATCCGTTATTCTTTTTGCTGGAAAGAAGGATATGAATGTCAATGGGACAAAATCATTTGCTCCTGTTGCTCCGTTTTCGGCAAAAGGAAATGTATATGTTCCTCTTTCCGTATTTGAAAGATATATGGGGGCTGCAAGCCAGTATGATGGCAAGAAGAAGATTTTGAGAGTAATAAATAATACCGGGAAATCTTCAGAGATCGATATAAACGGCGAAAAAAACATGAACATTGACGATATTGACGATCTGAAGGATTTTTAAGATAGGGAAAATGCTGGAATCAGGCAATTAAATCGCCGAGCATTCCGCTTAAAAAGGAATGAAATGGTTATTGATAGAATTCTATAAAATTATCTGAATGTGGAGGATAATATGAACGAAATTTCGCCAGATCCCGAAGCAGTATGCGCTATAACAGCGGCTCTCGGGCTTTATATGGAGGAAAGCGCAGTTGAAGCGACCCAGCCTCCGCCGTATATAGTTATTCCGGATTCAAAGACGCCGGCTCCGAGCCCATGGAGATATGTGGGCCGTCAGGCAGCCATGGACAACAGAACCATGGTATGCATGAAATGTATGAAGTGGTAATTGTAAAATAAGAGTTTTTAGGAGGAAATTTTAAGTGACAAAGAAAAATCCTGTCCTGATTTCGGACACTACTTTCAGAGACAGCCATCAGTCTTCCTTTGCTACAAGGCTTAGGATTGAGGATATGGAGCTTGTTGCTGAGGATATGAATCGCGCCGGCTTCTATTCTATGGAAGTATGGGGAGGAGCAACCTTTGATGTCTGCTCGAGATTCCTTAATGAGGATCCTTGGGAAAGGGCAAAGACTCTCAGAAAAATCCTTCCTGACGTCAAGCTTAGTATGCTTCTCAGAGGCCAGAACCTTGTAGGATACCGCAACTATGCTGATGATGTCGTGGATGCTTTTGTTGAGCAGGCTGCAGAAGTAGGAATTGATATCTTCAGGGTTTTCGACGCCCTCAATGATGAGAGAAATTTTGAAGCTGCTTTCAAGGCTATAAAGAAAACTGGAAAGCATATTCAGGGAACAATCTCTTATTCTCTCACTGAAAACAGGCTTGGCGGAGAAATTTTCAATATAGATTATTATACGTCAAAGGCTAAGAGAATAGTTGAGATGGGAGCTGACAGCATCTGTATAAAGGATATGGCAGGCCTTCTTAACCCTTATGATGCTTTTGAGCTTATAACTGCCCTTAAAAAGGCTGTTTCCGTGCCAATCCAGCTTCATACCCATTATACAAGCGGTATGGGCTCAATGACGCTTCTCAAGGCTGTTGAAGCAGGTGTTGACATTATCGACACATGCATATCGACATTCGGCCTTAGAACCTCACAGCCTGCTATAGAGCCTATAGTTGCTGCTCTCAGGGATACTGACAGGGATCCGGGACTTGATCTTGACGTTCTTCTCAAAATAGCAGGAAAGCTTGAATCGATCAGCCCGAAATATAGAAAATTCCGCGACACGACAAAGATGTCGGTTATCGATACAGGAGTTCTCAAACATCAGATTCCTGGCGGAATGGCTACGAATCTCGTATCACAGCTCCGCGAGCTTCAGGCTCTGGACAAGCTTCCTCTTGTTTATGAAGAGCTTCCTAAGACGAGAGCGGATCTCGGATTCCCGCCTCTCGTGACTCCTACAAGCCAGATGGTCGGAACTCAGGCTGTACAGAATGTCCTGTTCGGACGCTATAAAATAATACCCGCTCAGGTAAAGGATTATGTATACGGACTTTACGGTCGTCCGCCAGTGGCTATAAACCCTGAAGTCCAGAAGATGGCTCTTGCCGGATATGCGAAGGGTGATAAGCCTATTACCTGCAGGGCTGCCGATATGCTGGAGCCTGAGATGGAGAAGGCTGCAAAGGATATCGCCGGAATAACGACCGATGTAAAGGATATACTTACCTATGTTCTCTTCCCGATTACCGGCCTTAGATTCCTCAAATGGAAATATGGTCTTGAGACTCCTCCGCAGGAAGTAATGCCTGTCACGCTGGAGGATGTAAGAAAGGAAGACGAGCTTGTTAAGAAGGCTCTTGACGGAGAGCTTGAGGAAAAGTCAGGCGTTGAGAAGACCGAGGCCATGAGGGAGTTCAATGTATTTGTCAATGATGCCCCTTATAAGGTAATGGTTGAGGAAGTCGGCGGATCTCCCGTAATTTCTTCTGTAAGAAGAGTTGAGCGCAGAGCTCCTGAAGTAAAGAAGGAAGCTGTAAAGCCTGCTGCTAAGCCTGCTGCGGCTCCAGAGCCTAAGAAGGCCGCTCCCGCTGCTCCTGCTGCAAAGCCTGAGCCTGCAAAGGCGGCAAAGCCTGCTCCTGTACAGGCCGCTGACGGCGATATATCTATAAAGTCCCCGATGCCCGGACTCCTTGTCAGATACGAGAAGAAGCCCGGAGATTCAGTCGAAAAGGATGAGCCTGTTGTCACTATTGAAGCTATGAAGATGCAGATGGCTGTAAATGCTCCTGAAGCAGGAATTGTAAAAGGATTCAATTTCGCTGAAGGCGATTCAGTAGCAAAGGATGATGTAATAGCTTTAATAACCCGCAGATAACAGCTTCAGGAGATAATATTTATGAGTATAGAAGATAAACTCGCAAAACTCGATGAGATGAACGCTCAGGCCGAGCTTGCCGGAGGACAGGAGAGAATTGATAAGCAGCATGCTTCAGGAAAGCTTACTGCAAGAGAGAGAATCGCCAAGCTTCTTGATGAAGACACATGTATGGAGCTTGACAAATTCGTAGTGCACCAGTGTCAGGATTTCGGCGTGGAGAAGATTCTTGGAGACGGCGTTGTTACCGGCTATGGAAAGATACATGGAAGGCTTGTATATGTGTTTGCACAGGATTTCACTGTACTCGGAGGCTCTCTTAGCGGAACTTACGGCAAGAAGATATGTAAGATAATGGATCTTGCAATGAAGAATGGTGCTCCCGTAATCGGTCTTAACGATTCAGGCGGCGCCAGAATTCAGGAAGGCGTTGTCAGCCTTGCCGGCTATGGCGAGATTTTTAACCGCAATGTTCTCGCTTCCGGAGTTATCCCGCAGATTTCCGCCATACTTGGGCCATGTGCAGGCGGAGCAGTATACTCTCCCTCTATTACAGATTTTGTCGTAATGGTTGAGAAGCAGAGCTATATGTTCATCACTGGACCTGAAGTCATTAAAGCGGTAACGGGAGAAGAAGTTACACAGGACAGGCTTGGCGGTTCTTCAACCCATGGTTCTGTCAGCGGCGTGTCTCATTTTTCCGCCCCGTCTGATGAAGAGGCTATAGCCCTAATCAGGGAGCTTCTTACATATATACCCCAGAATAACCTTCAGGATCCTCCGACTGTTGTATGCAATGACGATCCTAACAGGCTTGAGGAAAGGCTTAGGACTATAGTCCCAGAGGATCCGGGAAAGCCTTATGATATGAAAGAGCTTCTCGGCCTTGTTCTTGATGACAATTATCTCTTTGAAGTTCATTCGCAGTATGCAAAGAATATGATTGTCGGTTTCGGAAGACTTGCCGGAAATACTGTAGGCGTAGTTGCCAACCAGCCGATGTCTCTTGCCGGATGCCTTGATATAAAGGCATCCATAAAGGCAGCCAGATTTGTCCGTTTCTGTGATGCCTTCAATATTCCGATTGTTACATTTGTTGACGTGCCTGGATTCATGCCCGGAACTGAGCAGGAATACGGCGGAATAATAACCCATGGCGCAAAGCTTCTTTATGCTTTTGCTGAAGCAACTGTTCCCAAAGTGACTGTTATCGTAAGAAAAGCATACGGCGGAGCCTATGATGTAATGGCAAGCAAGCACATAAGGGCTGATATTAATTTTGCATATCCGTCCGGCGAGGTTGCCGTAATGGGTTCTGACGGAGCCGTTAAGATTATCTTCAGAAAACAGATAAAGGCTAGCGATGATCCTAAGAAGGAGCAGGCAGAGCTTGTTGCCGAGTATAAGGAAAAGTTTGCTAATCCTTACAGAGCTGCCGAGCTTGGATATATCGATGAGGTTATTGATCCTATATATACAAGACCTAAGCTCATCATTGCTCTCGACAGCCTTAAGAATAAAAGAGAGACTCTTCCGCCTAAGAAACACGGAAATATTCCTCTTTAATGACACAA
>JAKSUM010000065.1 GCA_024409025.1 bacterium
TGTCGAGAAGGACAGGAAGAGCGTCTATGATGCAATGATTGCCGATATAGAAAAGACAGTGCTTGCCATTGCATCTGAAAAGGGAGTTAATGTCGTTTTTATGAGCTATGTTGCCAATGTTTCAGCTGTTGATCTGACTGACAGCGTAAAAGCTGCGCTTGAAAAGGAGTTAAAATGAGAAAATTAATAACAGCGGCACTTATACTGCTGATGCCGGTCATGTGCGCTTCTTGCGACAAGGGAGGTACTGCCTCGTCGGCCTCTGACGGAAAGATGACGGTTGCATATATTGATACCGATTCCCTTCTGAAAAAATGGGAGAGATACAGGGATATGGGTGACGAGTATATAAAGGAGAGGGATGCCCTTGCTATCAAGGTAAAGGCTAAAACCGCTGAGCTTTCAGGTAAATCTTCCATTTCGGAACAGGATAGGGCTGCCATGCTTGAGCTTCAGGAGAAAGATCGTGAGCTTAAGTCCAGGTGGTCTGAGAAGAAGCAGGTTATTGTTAGCGAAATAAGGGCTGTTGCTTCTGAGGTCGCTTCCGAGCAGAATATAAACATTGTAATAGATAATTCGGAAAGCTCTCCGGTTATAGAGTATGGAGGAGTCGATATAACCACCGACATTCTCAATAAGCTGAAAGAAAAAAACGCCGGAGATGACAAAAAGACCGGCAATAAATAATTTTACGGAGCAGACATGCATAAAAAATTAAGCGAAATAGCCGCATTAATAGGAGGAGAGCTCGAAGGCGAGGACATTCTTGTCGGGGGCATTTCCGGAAGTGCTGACGCATCATCTGATTTTCTTACGTTTATGGAGCATGACAAGTACCGCTCTGCTGTTGAGGCTTCAGAGGCGGCCGGCGTCATAATACCTTTAAAATCGTCAGGATTTGATAAGCCGGTTATAAGGGTAAAGAATCCAAGACTTGCCTTTGCACAGGTTCTGTCTTTATTTAACCCTAGGAAAAAAAGGCCGCTTGGCATTCACCCTTCGGCTGTCATAGGAGAAGGCGCAAAGATAGGCGAAAATGTTTCGATTGGAGCGTATGTGGTTGTGGATTCTGGAGCTGAAATCGGAAACGGAGCTGAGATTTTTCCCTTCTGCTTTATTGGCGAAGGAGCATCTGTCGGCGAGGATTCTGTTTTAGAGCCTAGAGTTTCGATTATGGCCGGATGCAGGATTGGCAGGCGCTGCCTGATACATTCCGGCGCTGTAATAGGAGCGGACGGCTTTGGTTTTGTCCGTGACGGAGCTTTTCAGGTAAAGATTCCCCAGATTGGCATTGTTTCTGTTGAAGATGATGTCGAAATAGGCGCTAATGCCACAATAGACAGGGCTACGACCGGAAAGACAGTTATAGGATGCGGTACAAAGATAGATAATCTTGTCCAGATAGGCCATAATACATGCGTTGGAAGGGATTGTACTATTGTTTCGTTGTCAGGAGTTGCCGGCAGCACAAAGATAGGAGATCGTGTCATTATTGCGGCTCAGGCCGGAGTAAGGGATCATACGGAAATAGGTTCTGACTGCATAGTCGGAGGCAGAGCCGGAGTAACAAAGCCTATAAAGCCTGGAAGCGTTGTTTCAGGATGCCCTGCAAGAGATCACAGAGAGGAACTCCGCATAGAGGCTGCTGTATCAAAGCTTCCTGAATTTATGATGAAGGCTGAGAAGCTTCTTAAAAAGATTGATTTGTCTTCGGAGAAATAACGGAGATAATATGCGTTGTTTTTTATGTTTTGTTCTTGCTGTTTCTGCGGCGCTTTTGTGTCTTGCTGCAGTATCTTTTGCAGAAGAGAGGGAAGTAATACCGGTAACTGTCAATGGTACTGTTGTCATGAGGCTTTTCGACACTCCTGAGGATAATGAGCGGGATTTGGCCTCTGCTGCGGAAGCGGTGATAAAGGCGAAAATTGCGGAAGGGGCTTCCGTAAAATCCATAAAGACTGAAAAGTCTGAGGATGGAGCCTCTATTCTTTGGGGGGACAGGCTTGTAATACTTGTGACTCCTGAGCAGGCTAAAGCTCAGAACTCAGAGTGCATGGCGCTTGCCGAGGTTTGGGCAAGGAATATTATGAAGGCAGCTGAGGTTAAGCCGCTTAAGCTTTCTTCAAACAGCCTTAAAATAGCAATCGGAGAGAGCGATTTCGTGACTGCAGGAGAAAGCGGCGAAATTTCCTGTTCTTACGACCCAAAGGCCCTTGACATATCTGTTGAGGACGATGTAATAATCTTTACGCCTCTTAAGACCGGAGATTTTTCAGTGACTGTCAATAGGGGCAAATCCAAAGGCATTGTCAGGATATCCGCAAGAGAGAGGGCTGGCGTTATTGCTCCTGAAATTTCTTTGGAGGTAACCGGATCTCCGGCATCCGAAGAGATAATAAAAAACGGGATACTCTACAGAATAAGCGATGCCGTTACATTGAAGCCCGGAGCTTCGATGTATCTGAAGCAGGATCTGGAAATATTTAAGGGGCTTGCTTCCGGAAGCTCGGCTGTTTTCCCTGTTCAGGTTATTGCCGAGGGCAAGGGATATATGCCTGCCGAAGGCACTGTAAGGGTTTCTGTTGTAAATTCTTCGATAAAATGGGATGGTCCTGGCGCGCTTTGGATAAGCAACAGGCCCGAGACTTTGGATCGTGACGGAATACCGTTTAAGAAGTCTCTCGAAACACGGGCTCAGGCAAGATTCATGTACTCCCATAAGACTGTCTCTTCATTCCATAGAAGAATTGCCATTTCATTCCGTAATCCGGGAAGAAAGCCTGCCAGACTTCTTTTCAGAAATGCCTTTGCAGGCCCTGACAAGTTTGAGATGTATGCCGGACATAAGGCCGCCGCAAGATACATGAAGCTTTTTTCGAGCGAGAGCGGCTATGTCCTCGACATACCTGCATTTTCTTCCGTCCTTATTTCGGATACAAATATAACGCCCGGCTTTCTTTTTTCCGGAATATGCGATCTTAAGCTGCTTGAAGGGGATTCCGTGGAGGTTTCCGCTGAATCATTTCCGGCTGGAGGCAAAAAGGGCAGGCTTGAGATGATAGACGAGCCTTTTGATCCGTTTAAGATTCATCCGCATGGAGTTTTTCCTGCCGGCATAATATCGCTTGAGGCTTCATATCGTCTTTCTGCAGAGGATTCATCTGTTGAAATCGGCAAATGGCCTTGGCTTATAGATGCCGAGACTGCCGAGCCCAATACTGGCAATTTTGGAGTTGTCTATATTATATATGCCGATCTTATCAATGATACCGGATATCCTTCCTATGTAAACATAGACTTCACTCCTCTGAACGGGACCTCACAGGGAACTGTTATTGTTGACGGGGAGATGATAGAGACTCCTGTCACAAGAAAGGACTGCTCGGCTCTTGTAAAGAGGATGAGGCTTAATGCCAAGGAAAACAGAAGAGTTATAATTATGACTATTCCGGAGGCATCTTCATGCTATCCTGTTAAATTCACTTTCTCGAAAGGCGTTTAAAGCTTATGGCAAAACAGATTACTATTGAAAAAAGCGCTTTGATTTCCGGCTTGGGCCTTCATACCGGCTGCTCTGTCTCTGTCAGGCTTGAGCCGGGACTTCCTGGAGAGGGAATTGTTTTCAGCAGGGAGGGCTGTCCTTTCGGAGAATGCTCGGTCAGGGCTCTTGCCTCCAATGTGACTGAAACTGCAAGACGGACTGTTATTGGCAATGACAGGATTTCTGTTTCCACTGTAGAGCATTTTATGGCTGCCGCTTATTCCTCAGGAATTCATTCCCTCAGGGTTTTTATTGATGCGGTTGAGATGCCTGTTCTTGACGGGTGCTCCAAGGAATGGATGCGTCTTTTTGAAGAGGCTGGGAAAAAGGAGCTTGATGCTTCGGTAAGCGTTCTTGAGCTTTCAAAGCCTGTTGTTGTCATATCTGGAGATGCAGCTGCTATTGCCGCTCCGGCAGATGTTTCCAGCTTTACGTATGTTATAGATTATCCTGGAACTGTTATTGGCAGTGATGCCTGCACCTTCATTCCCTCGAAAATGTCATTCGCCAAGGAGATTGCTCCTGCAAGGACATTCGGATTTTATAAGGAAATCGAGTATATAAAGGCAAATAATCTTGCTAAGGGCTGTGATTTGTCCAATGCTCTTGTAATAATGGATGACGGTTATTCCTCTGATTTGAGGGTTCCTTCCGAGCCTGCAAGACATAAATGCCTTGATCTTATAGGTGATGCCGCGCTATGCGGATTTGAGCTTAAGGCATCCGTGACTGCAATCAGATCCGGACATTCGCTTAATACAAGGCTTGCTGCCTTATTAGAAAAATTAGGAGAGTTTAATTGATGGATATAGTTAAAATTCAGGAAATTCTTCCGCACAGATATCCTTTTCTTCTTGTAGACAGGATTCTTGAGATAAATGCTGAAGAGCTGAAAGCTGTCGGAATAAAGAATGTGTCGGCAAACGAGCCGTTTTTTCAGGGACATTTTCCTGGAAAGCCTGTAATGCCCGGAGTTCTTATTACTGAAGCTATGGGACAGGTTGGAGCTGTTCTTATTCTTTCTCTTGACCGCTTTAAAGGCAAAATCCCCTTCCTTGCCTCTATAGACAATCTCCGCTTCAGAAAGCCTGTTGTCCCTGGAGATCAGCTTCGCATAGAGGTACAGATTACTGCTACGAAAAGAAATGTCGGCAAGATGACAGGCAATGCATATGTTGGAGACACTCTCGTGGCTTCAGGCGAGATCATGTGCTCTATTGTAGATAAGGCCTAAAAAGGATTATATTTTATATTTGTCGAAATATTTGCAGAAATTTTTGCTTGTTTCTGCATAGCTGAAAGGACGGATTCAGATGGGCGCGCCAGTAAATGTTGCTGTAATTGGTGTAGGAAGCATGGGCAAGAATCATGCCCGAGTGTATTCTGAAATGTCGAATGTAAATTTGGTAGGCATATCAGATCTCGATGAAGAGAGCTGCAAAAATTACGCAAAGCAGTTTAATACCGAATATTTTAAGGATTATAGGGACCTTTTCGGGAAAGTAGATGCAGTTAATCTTGCTGTTCCTACCACGCTTCACCACAAGATGGCCATGGAATTTCTTAGCCATGGAATACATGTGCTTGTTGAGAAGCCTATCTCCAATATGCTTTTCGAAGCTAAGGAGATTGTTGACTTTGCAAAGAAGAATGATTTGGTCCTGCAGGTCGGACATTTGGAGCGCTTTAATCCTGCCGTAATACAGTTCAAAAAGATGGTTTCGAGCCCGCTGTTCATACAGTCTCACAGAATAGGATATCCGAGCTCCAGAAATCTTGATGTTGGCGTAATCTGGGATCTTATGATTCATGATTTTGATATACTGCTTAGCTTTGTAAAGACTCCTGTAGCTGATGTTCAGGCTTACGGGCTTTCGCTTTATTCAAAAAAGGAAGATGCCGCTCATGTCCAGATTTTGTTTGAAAACGGCTCTATAGCCAGCCTTTTTGCCAGCAGGATCAGCGGAGAGCGCTATCGTCACCTGAAGGTGATCGAGGCTTCAAAGACATTCAACCTTGATTTCATAAATCAGACGCTATCTATTGTCAACCTTCCAAAGGAAGGTCATACCAATCCGCCGGAATTTGTTCCGATTAAGAAGAGCGAGCCTCTAAGGCTTGAGCTTGAGCATTTTATGGACTGCATAGTTGGACATAAGACGCCTATGGTTACCGGAGAAGACGGAAAGAATGCCCTTCAGCTTGCAATAAAGGCTGTTGACAATATGAAGATGGTCAGAATTGCTGATTGCCCGAATCCTGAGAAGTTCTTACATATGTAAAGATATCTTCAGGCTTTTTAACTAATTTTACGGAGAATTCTCCCGCATATAGGCGGCGAGATGAATCGGCTTATGGTACGGCAGGAACTGCCGAAACCTAACGCTTGTGGACACTGTGTAAGGCTTGGCGATACTTGTTCATATTAGCCGAGCGGCGGTGAATGAAGCAAGAAGCCGCGTGCTTCAGATGAAGCCAGCGGTGGCTGTGCACGATATATGAAGATATAAGGGAGACAGATCTGATGTCAATTCACCCGACAGCAATAGTCGATCCTTCCGCCCAAATCGGTGAAGGAGTTGAGATAGGGCCTTTTACTGTTATAGGTCCCCATGTTAAGATTGGAGACGGATGCGTTATTGGAGCGTCTGTTAATATAACAGGGCATACTGATATTGGTTCAGGATGCACCATTTATCCTGGCGCATGCATAGGCATGCCTCCTCAGGATGTAAAATTTAATAAAGATGAAGTAACCTATGTTAAGATAGGCAAGAACAATATTATAAGAGAGTGCGTGACAATCCATGCTGCCACTGGAGCCGGAAACACTACTGTAGTAGGTGACGGTAACTTCCTGATGGCTTATGTCCATGTCGGACATAACTGTGTTCTCGGATCGAATATCATTGTTTCCAATGCCTCTTCTTTTGCCGGACATGTGCATATTGAGGACAATGCTGTTGTTGGCGGAATGACAGGAGTTCATCAGTTTGTAAGAATCGGCTGCTTCGCAATGGTCGGAGGATGCTCAAGAATAAATAGGGATGTCGCTCCTTATTGTACCTCTGCCGGATCTCCGGAGAGATTCTACGGTCTGAATGTTGTAGGATTAAGGCGCAACGGAATTGATTCCGCATCAAGAATGGCTCTTAAGAGGGCTTTCGCCGTATTCTGCTCTCATACTAAGGCTGATGCAATAAAGCTCGTTGAGCAGATGGAGATTACTAAGGAGGTCGCCCATCTTCTTGAGTTCGTAAAGGCTGAATCTAAGAGAGGCATATGCTTCAGAAGGGCTAAAGCAGGAAAAGGCTCTGAAGCGGAAAGCGTGTTATAGAAAGTTTTTATGCCTAAAAAAATTTTGATATTGGCAGGTGAGGCCTCAGGAGATCTTCAGGGGGCCTTTCTTATTAACAGCCTGAAAAAAATCAGGAATGATTTTGAGGTTTTCGGGGCTGGCGGTCCCAATCTGGCTGCAGCCGGAGCGGATATTGCATATGATATATCGTCTTTAGGCGTTGTCGGGCCTTGGAATGCCGTTCAGAAACTTCCCATAATGCTCAGGATGTATTATGACATGCGGAAAAGGATGGTCGAATATAAGCCTGATCTGGTTATAATGATTGACTCTCCTGCCATGAATATGAGAATGGGAAAG
>JAKSUM010000066.1 GCA_024409025.1 bacterium
TATTCCGGGGTGGTTCCGCAGCATCCGCCCGCCTGGCTGACGCCTTTCTTTACAAATCCCGCCACCAGCTCTCCGAATTCTCCGGGAGTCACGTCATACACGGTCTTTCCGCCCACGACCTGGGGAAGTCCCGCATTGGGCTTTACGATCACGGGAACGTGAGCATACTTCAGGTAATCGTCTACGATGGGGATCAGCTCTCTGGGTCCCAGAGAACAGTTGATGCCGAATGCAGTGAGAGGGTAGTGGCGCACAGAGGTGTAGAATGCCTCCATCGTCTGTCCTGTGAGGGACCTTCCGCTTAAGTCTGATGCCGTCACGGAAACTATGACAGGGAAGCCCCTGTGCTTCTTTTCGATATGGGTGTCTCTGCCGAATCAGGCGGATTTACTGCCTCAAATTTTATTCCGGCCCTGTCGAGCAGCTCTTTTCTTCTTGGAGATGATGACGCGAGTATTATCTTCATTTTTTTATGATTTCCCTTAGCTTTCTGTGATATGTGATTGCAAATCTATGGGCTTCGTCTCTGCCATGCCTGATTACTGCCAGTGCAGGGGATTCCTTAGGTAATATTATCGGATCGCTTTTCCCTGGCAGGTATATTTCCTCATTTTTTTTTGCAAGACCGGCAAAGGGTATTCCGGCGCTTTCCAAAATATCCCTGACTGCGCTTACCTGCCCCTTGCCTCCGTCTATTATTATGAGATCGGGAATGATGCTTTTCCATGCGTCTGACTTCTTTGACGGGTCAATATTCAGCCTTCTCGAAATCATTTCACGCATCATTGCAAAATCATCGGGTGTGTCCTTTGCCCTGATTTTAAATTTTCTGTATTGCTTTTTATCCGGCTTGCCGTCTGTTAAGACTGTCATTGAGCCTACTGCATTTTTCCCTGAAAGGTTTGATATGTCATAGGTCTCTATTCTTGACGGCCTGCTTTTCAGCTTCAGGATTCTTTTTATGTCTTCAAGGGCTGGAGCCAGCGGATCCGCTTTTTCCGCCGCCCTTATGCTCTCAAGAGACAGTTTTGCGTTTTTTGACGCGAGAACTGTAAATTCCCTTGCCCTGCCTTTTGGGCATCCGCATATTGAGACCTTCCGTCCTGCTGCTTCTGACATTACTGACTCTATTGCGGCAGCATCTTCCGGAGGACATGGAGCGTATATTTCCTGAGGTATGCTGCCTGCGTTTTCATAATAGAACATTATGAATGCCCTTACTGCTTCGGGCCCGCTCTCTCCCTCTTTTGAATAGAATCTGAATCCGCTGCTTCCGGACAGCTTTCCGCCTCTTACATGCATGACTTTGAACATTATGTCCTCTCCGGAAACGCAAAAGCCTATGTAGTCTCTGTTTTCATTTCTGTCAGTTACTATTTTCTGTCTGTCGGAAATGTTTTTCAGGGCTTTGATGTCTTTCAGTATTTTGGAGCATTTTTCAAAATTCAGCTTTTCGCTTTCCGCCTCCATCTGTCTCTGGAGTGAGTTTATTGGCTCTGTTATGCTGCCGCTGAGAAAGGAACAGGCTCTTTTTACGTCTTCAGCATATTCGTCCTGTGATATGCTGCCGGAGCATGGACTGCTGCACAGCCCTATCATTCCGTACAGGCATGGCCTTTCCCTTAATGGCATGGAGCCTTTGCAGGTTCTTATACGGAACAGCCGTCTTACTGAGGAAAATGCGGCTTTTAATTCGCTGCTTCCCGGATATGGTCCGAATATTCGGCTTTTGTTTGCTCCTCTTCTGTTTCGCATTATTCTTATTGACGGAAATGGATCCCCATATGTAATCTCGATGGAAGGATATTCCTTTCCGTCCTTCAGGAGAGTGTTGTATTCCGGTCTGTGTCTCCTTATAAGCTCGCGTTCGAGAAGAAGAGCTTCCGTCTCTGTTGATGTCGATATTATATCGAAATCGTCAATGAGACTGATCATCATATTTATTTTTTCGGATCGCTGATTGGACGCATGAAAATAGGAGGACACGCGCCGCTTCAGATTCACGGCTTTGCCTATATATATGATTCTGCCGGAGGAATCTTTCATTATGTAGACGCCGCTGTCCTCTGTAAGTGTTTTCAGCCTTGATTCTGCCCTTGATTCGTGCATCAGAGATCGTTCAGCGGATCTACCGGTTTTTCTTCATTTAGTCCGGTTATGCCGCTTTTCCTGTTTTCATCTTTTTTGACTATCAGGTTTTTTAGCTCCTTTACGGCTCTCTGCATCTGTATGTCATCCGGAGTCCCTGCGAGCTTGGGATCCATCTTTACGGTTATGTCCGGTGTTATTCCGGTCTTGTCTATATCGGTGCCTTTAGGCGTCAGGTATTTGGCTACTGTGAATTTTACTGCCCCTCCGTCTCTCATTTCCCTTATAGACTGTACGGCAGCCTTTCCGTATGTCTGCTCTCCTATTATCATTGACGAGTTTATGTCTCTGAGAGCTCCTGCCGTTATTTCTGACGCGCTTGCGGAATTGCGGTTGGCAAGTATGACCACAGGCATGTCTGTTTTATCTATTCCTGATGATCTGTATACTTCGTTTCTTCCTGTTCTCGGATTTACTACGGAAACAATCAGCGAGCCCCCGTCTGTAAGTCTGCTGCATACGTCTATTGCGGAGGATATGAATCCGCCTGAATTGTCCCTTATGTCTATTATTATGCCTTTTGCACCATTTGCAACAAGCTCGTCAAGAGCATCGGAAAATTCGTCTCCGGTGTCTTCCCCAAATACGCTTATCCTTATATATCCAATTCCTCCGGGCTTTAATGAGCTTTCGACGCTGTCTTCATGGATAATTTCTCTTACGACGCTGAATTCCTTGAGGCCTTCATTTGCCCGATCGACAAGCAGGGTAACCCGTGTGCCGTTTTTGCCCCTTATCTTATGTGAGGCCATGTCGAGTGCCGTTTTGGATACCGGTTCGCCGTTTATTTTGATTATGACGTCTCCGCTTTTAAGCCCGGCTTTGGCGGCAGGGCCGCCTTTTATTATATTGAGAAGGGTTATTCTTCCTGTCTTTTTGTTCTTTTCAAGATATACGCCTATGCCGCCGTAATTGCCGCCATGTATGAATTCATTGAGAATCTTATAGCTTGCCGGTGGCAGAGCCACTGAATAAGGATCGCCAAGAGTGTCCATAAGCCCTGTAAGGGCTGCATATGCAAGCTCGCTTTCATCCGCTTTGTCCTTAAATACGGCGCAGGCGTCATAATATGACTTATGGAGCTCTTCAAGAAGCTTTGTGTCCGGAACTGACTTGCCTATCGGCTTTATTACGCCATCATCCAGATGCTTTTCTTTTGCGTAATCCTTCATGCCCTTTACTGCTCCGGAACAGAGCTTTCTGAGATCGACTTCCCTTATGAAATCCTCTCTCAGCATTGCTATGCACTTGTCTGCAAGCATTATGTCAACTCCGAATACGGCATTTGCGTCAATGTTTTCTCTTGATGCTATCTCGACAGGCTTCGAGATGTTTATGTCCTTTATTTTCTCTGCAGGGGATTCTGCTGTTACTGCTGCAGGCTTTTGGAGTGTCTTTGTGTCAAGCTTTTGTCCTATCCAGAACCCTCCGCCGGCGCTAAGTATTACAAACGCCGTCATGAGGACATAAAACCGTTTTTTCATTTGCTGCAAATCGATCCGCGCCTGAACCAGACGCTTCTCGTTCCTCCTTTTGACTCAACCGTGTAGTGCTCGAAATGGCTTCCTCCGCTGATTACCATTTCTGATTTTTTGATCTCATATCCGTCTGGGAACATTACTGACATAAATCTGAAATCATTCGATGCGCATACGGATCTGACCGCATCCTCCATTGATGTCCCGTTGCCTTTATCCGATTTTGCTATTTTCTCAGTGATGTCCTTGATTGCAGCCTGAAGCTGGGCATCGTCCTTTTCGTCTCTTATTGCTTTGTTTTCCGGAAGCTTTACCTCTATGTCCGGAGTTATTCCGATTTTGTCAATCTGCCTGCGCTTTGGCGTGACATAATGGGATGTTGTGAATTTCATTCCGGTAGCGCTTTCAAGAGGATAAACCTTCTGGACGCTCGCTTTACCATAGGATATCGTGCCTATAAGCTCTGCCTTTTCATGATCCTGCAGGGCTCCTGAGGTTATTTCCGATGCGCTGGCAGAGCCTTTGTCTATAAGTATGTCCATTGGAAGCGCTTCGTATTTGGTGTTTGGAATTGACAGGTACGGATTATCCTTTATTCCCTCCTTGACCAAGGTTACGACGCTGCTTCTTGTAGGGACAAACAGGCTTACCGTCTGGATTGCCGATGTCACATAACCTCCTCCGTTTCCGCGAAGATCGATTATGAAGCCCTGAGCTCCCTGTCTTTCCAGCTCGGCAATTGTCTTTCTCATTTCATCGCCGGTCTTTTCCGCAAATATGCTCATACGGATGTATCCGATATTTCCGTTCATCATTTTGCCTGATACCGATTTTGTCTTTATGACATCTCGTTTTATCCTGATGCTGAATGGATCAAGAGTGCCTCTCTTGACTGTTACCGTCACTTCTGTCCCAGGCTGCCCTCTGAGCGATTCATTTGCCTTTTGGAGGCTTTCCATCTCTGAAACCGGCTTGCCATCTATTTTTATTATTGCGTCGCCCTTTTTGAGTCCGGCGCTTTCTGCAGGGTTGTCTTCCATGACTTCAAGGATGTCAATGCACTTTTTTTCTTCATTGAGCCTGACATAGACTCCGATTCCGCCAAAATTGCTTCCCTTCATCTGATCGTTGAATGCTTTGTATGCTTTTGGATCCATGAAAAGGGCATACGGATCGCCTATTGCCTTGAGAGCTCCACTTGCGGCTGCATATGAAATCTGTTCCTTGCCTGCAGAAGCGTATTTTGCAGTGATTTTTGAATATTGCTCATTAAATGCTTTAATTGCTTCTTCTTTTGAAAGGCTTTCTTTAAGAAGCGGAATATTCTCCTTATACTGGCGTTTTGATTTGAGATATTCCCGTATCTCCTTGATTGCTCCATTGCAGAGCTTGGGAACTGATACTTTATATGCCGAGTCCTTTTCAATCATAAGGATTATGTTGTCAATGGCATTGACGCTGAGACCGGGATCCGGAAGCGTGTCGGACGCTGCCTTGACAACCGTTGCCTTTCCGGTGCTCTGCGGTATTTTTACTGTGTCCGCATAAGCTGTCCCGAACATTATAGCCGATGCAGCCAGAAGGAAGAATAATTTTTTCATGAAAAGGATGCTCCTTACTTATTTTCTTTATGCTATATATTCTTCATATAATGCAAAACTCCTTATTATTTGATTTCAAAATAGAATCATGATGACTTTGAAAAAAAAATAAAAAAAATTTAAAAACCTCTTGATTTTTTTTTCGCTCTGTGTTATAATCCTCATCGTTGAAAGGAATTCCAGCGTAGCTCAATGGCAGAGCATCCGGCTGTTAACCGGACGGTTATAAGTTCGAGTCTTATCGCTGGAGCCACAACACCCATACTCCAGCGTAGCTCAATGGCAGAGCATCCGGCTGTTAACCGGACGGTTATAAGTTCGAGTCTTATCGCTGGAGCTTTTTTTTTGTTTAAATCGGCAAATTTTAGAAAGGATGCAGGCTGGTATGAAGATAAGGAAAAAAGGGGATAATATATTTTTTGAATATGATGGCTGTAAATATGTTCTTACATCGCATCCTTATGAGCCTTGCCTTTACATAAAGCTTGACGGGAAAATGATTGCTATTCTTCACAATGCTTTTGATACCTATGACTTACCTGACATATTTGCTGCCGGAGAAAAATTAAAGTCCATATCAGGGAGAATGCATGACGAGGAGAGCGTCTGCAGGATATTGGCAGCTGCTGTAGATAAGCAAGGCGAATATAATTTTACGGATTTTGAGTAATGCTGCCTGATTTTTCATTTCGGCTTTGTTAATAATATCCTCTGGGGCAGGCCGGTATAAGCTGTTTTAGCTGTACGGCTGTCATCAGAGGTTTTTTTATTGATAATCCAAGAATACACGTGACTTTAGTTATTTTATTACTGATATGTCTGCAGTGAAATGTTGCCACTTATTTTCAAATGGCGCATTAAACATAAATGTTAGGCTCTTGTTGAATTTGCTTGACCTGAGTCATCAAATAGGTTATATTTGTATTAAATTGTAGAAATGACGGGTGTATTTTGTGTTTGGAGGTTGGAAATGTTCGAATTTAGAGACGATATTGACGGTATGAAAGCCAGATGCCATAAAATTATACATTCAGCAACAGCAGCTGCCGGAGCTGCAGGGGCAATTCCTCTTCCTTTAGCTGATGCTGTGCCGATTACGGGAGCTCAGATCGCCATGATTTTAGGCTTGGGCGGAGCTTTCGGATTAAATATGTTAAAGTGTACCGGCACTGCATTGACAAGCGGCCTGCTGGCGATGCAGACCGGAAGAGTTGCCGCATCAGGCCTTTTGGGGCTTATTCCCGGTCTTGGAACAGCCGGAAAGGTTGGCGTCGCCGTAGCATTTACCGAAGGTCTCGGATGGGCTACTGTCAATGCCTTCGATAACATGAGTGATAAGGAAAGGGCGGAGGGCATCTCGCCAAAGGCATTGCTTGAACTGATTGCCAAATTCATAAAAAAATGACATTAACACATTCCTCTGCCAGAGGGGAAAAGGACACCTATATGAACAACAGATATCTTAACTCGGTTATTCTTATTGCGGTCTTCATTATTGCTCTTTCTTCTTCCGTATATGCAGACAGTGGCGCTGCCGAATATAAAAAGCTGGGAGATTCGTTTTTCAGGGCAATTGACGGCGTTTCTGCAGGCAGGCTTACGTCCTCTTCTGATATAAAAAATTATTATGAAGGGATAATAAATTCGAATAAGACCGCAATATCGTATTATGAAAAGCTGAAAAGCTTTAATCCTGCCGTTGCAAATAAAAAGCTTGCCGAATGCTATATTCAGATTGCCGATTCATATAAGGAATCAAATATCGCTGGCGCCGCTTCTTTATATGAAAAGGCGATAGAAAATTATACCAAGGCAAAATCGATAAGTCCTTCCTTTTATAAGAAGCTGATAACCGATTCTCCCGATATAATGTGGGATTATGCCAAGTCCTCAAAAGAGGGCGG
>JAKSUM010000067.1 GCA_024409025.1 bacterium
GAATACCCTGTTGAAAAAATGATGAGGGACGCAAAAATAACGCAGATATATGAAGGCACTAACCAGATCTGCAGAAACGAAATTGCCCTCCAGCTGATAAAAGAAAGCGCAAAGAAATAACAGCCTGAATAAAGTAAGGCATTTCCCGGCACGAAAGGAACAATTTTATGAATATAGCAGTATGCATCAAGCAGGTTCCCGCAAGCACCCAGGTAAAGATGGATCCTGTAACACACACGCTGATAAGAGACGGGGCAGGAACAAGGGTAAATCCCCATGATCTCCATGCATTGGAAGCAGCTCTCGGTCTCAGGGACAGATATGAAGGAAAAGTGACAGCAATAACGATGGGACCTCCGCAGGCCGCAGAGGCGCTCAGAACTGCGGTTGCCATGACAGCTGACGACGGACTTCTCGTATGCGGAAGAGAATTTGCCGGAGCAGACACTCTCGCAACATCATATGCCCTTGCTCAGGCAGTCAAAAGTCTTGGAAACACGGATCTCGTAGTATGCGGAAAGCTCGCAACGGACGGTGATACGGCACAGGTGGGCCCCGGCATATCAAGATGGCTTGAAATGCCTCTTGCATGCAATGTTACGGAAATAATCGAAGCATCAGAAGGCTCCATTACTTTAAAGAGAAAGACAGCTGACGGAACCGAGACGGTAAAAATGTCGCTCCCTGCAGTAATAACGGTTGAAAAAGAGCTGAACATCCCACGCATAAAATCCATAAAGGGAAGAATGAGGGCAAACAGTTACGAGCCTCAGACAAAAGGCGGAGCAGATCTCGGATGCGAGAGCGAAAGGCTCGGACTTAAGGGTTCACCGACATCCGTATGCAGAGTCTTCGTACCCTCAAGAGAAGCATCGAAAAATGAGATGATTGAAGGGAATGACGCTGCGGAAAAAGCCATGAAGCTTGCAGACATTCTCAGAAAAGCACAGATAATACTATAAGGAGAGCGTCATGGGAATCAGTGTAAACAAAGAAAAATGCGTAGGCTGCGGAGCATGCTACAGATCATGTCCCCAAGGCGCCATAACCATAGACACAGTTGAAGGCAGGAAGAAGGCGTCAATAGATCAGTCAAAATGCGTATACTGCGGATCATGCAAATCATCATGCAGATTTTCAGCAATAGACATAGACGCGCAGAAGAAGGCTTTCAGCAACAAAGAAGCCTATAAGGGCATATGGGTTTATGCCGAGATTAATAACGGAAAGACGGATGAATCGGCATTCGAGCTTCTTACAAAGGCAAGGGTTCTTGCATAGGAAGCAGGCGAGGAAGTATGCTGTTTCATGATGGGAAGCGCCATATCATCAAACGCATCCGAAGCAGCCGAATGGGCTGACAAGGTATATGCAGCCGACTATGAAGAGCTTAAGGAATACAGGGATGACATCTATTCCGACGTCATGGCATACACGCTCAACGAGTATAAGCCGGCAGTGGTCCTATCCGCATCAACAATCAACGGAAGAGCTTTTGTTCCAAGAGCGGCAGTAAAGCTTGAAACAGGCCTTACGGCAGACTGCGTGGTTCTTGAGATGAACAGGGAAACAAAGCTTCTCGAGCAGACAAGACCCGCATTCGGCGGAAACCTTATGGCGACAATCCTCTGTGAAAACGCAAGACCCCAGATGGCAACCGTCCGTCCCGGAGTCTTTGCGGCATCAAAGGACAACTCAAGAGCCAAAGGCGAGGTAATAGCAGTATCTGTCCCCAAAGACATCCTCAAATCAAAAATGGAGATAATCGGCAGGGAAAATAACGAGACAGCCTCAGTAAACCTTAAGGAATACGACATAATCGTTTCCGGCGGAAGAGGAATGATGACAGGCAACGGCTTTGAGCTTCTAAAGGAGCTCGCAGATCTCATGGGAGGAACAGTAGGATGTTCAAGACCCGTGGCAGACGCAGGTCTGCTCGATCACAGCCATCTTGTAGGACAGACCGGAACAACAGTAAAGCCCAAAATGTACATAGCAGTAGGAATTTCAGGCTCAGTACAGCACCTTGCCGGTATGGAGGACGCTGATATAATCATAGCGGTAAACAAGGATCCGAATGCTCCGATATTTACTGTAGCCAATTACGGAATAGTCGCCGACGGCTTTGAATTCGTCCCAGCCCTTATTGAGAAGATAAAAGCCGGAAGAAAATGAGACTTTTTATTGCGATTAACTTCACATCCGAAGAAAAGAATGCAATAATTGCCCAAAGGGAGCTGCTGAGGGAGCAGTCATCTGACGGAAATTTCAGCAGGGACGAGAATCTGCATATGACCCTCGAATTTATAGGCGAGACACCGGCAAAATCCGTCCCTCTCCTGCTTGATGCGATAAGAAGCGTAAAATTCACGCCCTTCACAATCATTCTTGATAAAATAGGATTCTTCACAAACAGAAATTCCGATCCGCAGGATCCAAAGCTTTACTGGATAGGCCCTTCAAGGCAGAAGGAAATCAGAAATCTGCAGAAAAGGCTCCATTACGGGCTTGAAGAGAAGAAGATGGCTCCGGAAAACGGCAGATTTACGCCTCACATAACAGTGGGCAGACAGGTCATTTCACAGGTGCAGCCTCATAGCATAGTTCCGATAGAATGCATGGCATCCAAAATAAGCCTTATGAAATCGGAAAGGATAAACGGAAAGCTGACATACACTGAAATCATGCAGCCAGAATAAATTTGACAAGCTGGAGACCGGCGCGATAACACGACGACGGAGACTCCCTTTATATAAAACCTATATAAAGGAGATAATACAATGACCGACTACAGAAAGATGTGGCAGGATCTGGGAATGGACGTGGAGACACATGATCAACTCTGCGCAGTCCTTCCCGGAGCAGTAAACGAGGTGTTCCTGAAAAGGGACAACCGCCCCGAAGCTTTTAACTACTACCTTATGGTGCTCGCCGACATACACGGAATAAGGCCTGCAGAGCTCATAGAGCATCAGAAAAAGGGGGGGAAGGTCTTCGGAACATTCTCTATGTTCCTGACGAAATAATATTCGCAGCCGGAGGCATAGCTACCGGACTCTGCGGAGGAAGCCAGTTCTGGGTGCCTGGAGGAGAAAAGGTCCTTCCTGCGGCAACATGCCCGCTCATCAAGGCATCAATAGGAGCAAGGCTCGACAGGACATGCCCATTTTTCATATTATCCGATGTCTTCATCGGAGAGACGACATGCGACGGAAAGAAGAAGGCATGGGAAATCCTTTCGAAAGATGCGGAGACACATGTAATGCACCTTCCGCAGGCAAAGCGTCGCAGGGACATCGAAAGCTGGAAGGAAGAGATCAGGGATCTCCTCAGGATGGCAGAGGAAAAGACCGGAAACAAGGTAACTGCAGAATCCCTTCTAAACTCAATCAAGCTGATAAACAACAAGAGAAGAGCTCTTGCAAGGCTCTATGAGTGCAGGAAGGCGCTTAATGTTCCGATAACAGGAACAGATGCCCTGTTAATAACCCAGATAGCCTTCTATGATGATCCCGCAAGATTCACTGAGATGACAAACAGCCTCTGTGACGAGCTTGAGGAGAAAATCAAGACAGGCAAAGGGGCAGGCAGGGAAAAGGCAGCAAGAATCCTTCTTACCGGAACGCCTCTTGCAATCCCCAACTGGAAGATGCATGCAATAACAGAGTCCCTCGATGCGGTCATAGTATGCGAAGAAATGTGTACAGGCGTAAGATATTTTGAAAATCTGGTCGACGAGGGCGGGAAAACGATAGAAGATCATATCAATGCAATCGCCGAGAGATACATGAAGCTAAACTGCGCATGCTTTACTCCCAACGAAGGCAGGATAGACGACATCATAAGACTTGCCAAGGAATACAGGGCAGACGGAGTAATAGATCTTTCGCTCAAGTTCTGCAGCCTCTACGACATAGAGGGAGGAAGGGTCGAAAAAGCGCTCAAGGACGAGGGAATACCAGTCATGGGACTCGAAACCGACGGCGCCGAACAGGAGTCGCAGCGGCTGAAGACAAGAAACGAAGCTTTCATAGAAATGGTCCGCTAAAAAACATAAGAAAAAAAGAGGAGTGTAGATTCCCTTCCTCTTTTTTTATTTAAAGACGACCATCTCCATATGCCCAAAATCAGGAATAATCATACAAGCATCACATAAACAGGGCATTGCGGAGAACATATAATATAAAGGTAATTATAATGTTTTGAAGAATAGAAACTATTTAGATATTTTCATAAGAATAAACAAAACTGCGAAAAAGGGGGGGGACAAATGTCCGACGTTCTTATAATAGTCGACTACCAGAAAGACTTCGCTGACGGAGCAATAGGTTCAGGAAGAGCCGTTTCCATATGTAAAAAAATAGAAAATAAAGCTAAAAGCTTTCTTGAAAAAGGCGGATTCGTCTTCTGCACAATGGATACTCATGGAGAAGACTATATGTCAACACAGGAAGGGAAAAAGCTGCCTGTACCCCATTGCATAAAGGGAACTGACGGCATAAGGCTTTTCGGGAGGCTTGAGGCAATAGTAAATGAAAGCGAACGCGCATTCACTGTAGCTAAAGACAGATTCGGTTCTCAGGATCTTCCGGAAGCAATAAGAGAGAGGCTCGGATATGCTCCTCAATCAATAGAGATATGCGGAGTCGTAACGGACATATGCGTAATAAGCAATGCGGTTATGCTCAAGTCCGCATTCCCTGAAGCAGAAATAACAATAGATGCCTCATGCTGCTCCGGAACATCATCAGAAATGCATGAAAAAGCTCTCGATACAATGCAGTCAATGCAGATGACCGTAATAAACAGAAATGAGCAAAAGACTTTTTCAGCGGCCGAGACTGCCGAAAGCATAATCAACTGGATAAGGGGCATAAAGGAAAAGACAAAAGCCAGAGGCTTCGTAATAGGAATTTCCGGCGGAAAAGACAGCTCGGTGGCAGCAGCTCTTCTTGCAAAAAGCTGCGGAAAAGACAGCGTGCTCGGAGTAATGATGCCCAACGGAATTCAGTCCGACATAGAGTATTCAAAAGAGCTCTGCGAATTTTTGGGAATACCAAATATCACTGTAAACATAGAGCAGGCATATAAAGGACTTATATCCGCGCTCGATCAGGAGCCAAACAAACAGACAAAAACAAATATCGCCCCAAGGATAAGAATGACAGTACTCTATGCGGCTGCTCAGGACAGAGGCTATCTTGTATGCGGAACAGGAAATGCCAGCGAAAAATACATAGGGTATTTCACAAAATGGGGAGACGGGGCAAATGATTTCAACCCAATAGGAAGCCTTACAACAGAAGAAGTTATTGCAGTAGGCGAATATCTCGGACTTCCGCAGAAACTCACAAGGAAGCCTCCGACGGACGGTCTATGCGGAAAGACTGACGAGGAGAACATAGGTTTTACGTATGAAATCCTAAACAGGTATATAAAGACAGGCGAATGCCCTGACGCCGAAGCTAAAGCAAAAATAGACAGGATGCATGCCGTTTCAGAGCATAAGAGAATTCCGATTCCAGTATTCTAAGCAAAAGGCGGAATAACAATGAACATATTTGGAAGAATAATAACAGCAATGGCGACCCCTTTTTACGAAGACGGATCGCTTAATCTGGAAGAAGCAGCAGAGCTGGTAAAGACCTTGGTCAATGAAGGAAGCGACTCTGTTCTTGTATGCGGAACAACAGGCGAATCTCCGGTAATGACGGAAGAAGAGCAGTTTTCCCTCCTGAAAGCAGCAAAAGCAGCGGCAGGAGACCATCCTGTAATAATGGGAACAGGCTCAAACAATACCGAAATCTCCTGCAAAAAATCCCGCAAAGCTCAGGAAGCAGGGGCTGACGGAATCCTTGCAGTAGTCCCCTACTACAACAAGCCTCCTCAGGAAGGGCTTTTCAGGCACTTTTCCGCAATAGCTGAGAGCGTTACAATACCGATAATACTGTACAACATCCCGGGACGAACCGGAATTAACATGTCTGACGAAACCATACTTAAGCTTCATGACAGATATCCACATATATGCGCCCTTAAGGATGCTGCAGGAAATCTCGATCAGACAGGGAGATTCGCAATGAAAGCCGACATCTGCCACAGAAATGATTTTTCCGTATACAGCGGTGACGACTCCTTAACCCTTCCAATGCTTTCCTGCGGATCATGCGGAGTAATCAGCGTGGCATCACACATAGCAGGCAATGAAATGAAAGACATGATAAACGCTTTTTTTTCCGGAGACGTAAAGAAAGCGACAGAGATTCATCTAAGGCTTATGCCTCTTTTCAAAGGCCTTTTTGAGACGACCAATCCTATTCTTGTCAAGGCAGCTCTTGAGCTGCGCGGAATAAAGGCAGGAAAGCCAAGGCTTCCGCTTATTGAAGCAGACTCTGAGCAGAGGGAAAAGCTCGCCGGAATTATGAAACAACTAAATAAAATCTGAGGGTCCATATGAAAAAATTTTACACTTGCAGTATTTTCGACGAAGAGCCCGAAATTGACGCATTTATAAAGGAAGGTCCTCCGGAGGGGCGCATATGGCTTCTGCCTTTAGGAGGCCTCGGGGAAATCGGAAAAAATCTCATGCTGCTTGAATCAAGCAGGGAGATTGTCATAATAGACGCAGGAATAACCTTCCCGGATGACGACATGCCCGGAATAGACTATGTAATGCCTGACATCAGGTATCTTCTTATGAAGAAGGATAAGATAACCAAAATAGTCCTGACCCACGGCCATGAAGATCATATAGGTTCGCTTCCGTACCTTCTAAAAATGATAAATGTCCCTGTTTACGGGAGCAGGCTCACGCTTGAGCTTGTAAAGGTCAAAATAGCAAACACGGACATAAATGAGAATGCGGAGCTTATAGAGGTTACGCCTGAAGACACTATAAAATCGGAAGATTTCAGCATAAAATTCTACAGCGTGACACACAGCCTTTCAGAATGCTTCGGCCTTATAATAGACACTCCATGCGGAAGAATAATCCACAGCGGCGACTTCAAATCAAAAGGCGCGGATGAAAGGGCTGGAAAGGATTCATATGCCGAGCTATCCGAAA
>JAKSUM010000068.1 GCA_024409025.1 bacterium
CTTCTTAAGATAACGCCTGACCTTGTAAAGCCCCAATTCAGTATCAATATCAATCTCATCCTTTTCCGCCTGAGAATATGACGGAGCAGGCTGATTCCTGTAGAAGCACGGTATTGAGTTTTCAAAACAGAATTCGGCAACATGCGTATTTGACAATATCATGAATTCCGAAACAAGCACGGCAGAAGGCCTTGACGAATCATCCAGCTCCAAAAACGGAATGCCGTCCCTAACAGACACGGAGACTCTCTTTCTTGAAAGAGTCAGAGCTCCCAAAGCCTTTCTTTTTGAGAGGCTGCTGCTGGCTATTTTATAAAGCTCCGCAAGATCCCCTCCCTCGGCAATAAGCCTGTCGGCATCATCATATGTAAGCCTTGCCTTAGACCGGACTATTGTTTTTTTTATGCTGAAATTCTTTAAATCAAATCCGTCGTCATTCTGTTCAAATTCAAAGAAAAACGACATGGCTCTTCTTCTTCTGCCTTCAGCCAGACTCCCTCTTTCCTCGGATATGCCCTGAGGGAGCATATGAATTCTTATGTCGGGCATATATATGGAGGTTCCCCTCTTAAATGCCTCCTCGTCAGCCGCAGTCCCAAGCCTTATTATTGAAGACGCGTCAGTTATATGGACGCCGACCCTTATAAGCCCGTCATCAAGCCTGTCAAGACTTATTCCGTCATCAATATCGGTAGTCTTTGCGTCATCAATAGTAACTACATTAAGGAATGTGAAATCCTCATATCCGTCCTCAGTCAGAGAATCCGCAAAAGCAATGCATTCATCCTCAGCCTCTTTCGGGAATCCTACAGTAATGCCGTATTCCTTAAGAAGAAGATTTTCATTTTCATCAAACACCGAAGCCTTTACAAGAAAATCAAATATGCCGCTTGTCTTTATGCCTATCCTCTCGCAGAGGTCAGCGGCCTGCCTTGACGGCTCCTCGGAAGACGGCCTTGCTGCGGCATCAGAAAGAACTGATATAAAATCGGAAAACCCTTCCGGAATTGATGAGGCCTTTCCAGAAAGCACTAATGCCGCGGCAGCAGAAAAAGCGTTAAGCCTTTCCTTCCTTACGTTCTCAAGTTCGCGCATGTGTTCAATCTCATAAACCTTATCAGGAGGGTTTATGAAAAACAGATCGTTCTTCCTGCGGAAAAACAGGGAATCCTCCATAACAGCCCTCTGAAGTCCGGCAAAATCATTATCGGAATAAGAGCCGCCGTACCAAAGATCCGCGATCTCCTTTATCCCCAAGCTGATTATGTCATCACAGCAAAGCTCCCATATGTCCCTCAGCGGAATCTCGGAAGCAATCCTGTCCCTTTCAGCAGACAGCCTGCCCAAATAAGCCGAAAGAGCGGAGGAATCATTCATATCAGTGACTGCCGAATCAGAGACAAATAGAACCTTATCGGCTGGCATCTTTACAGTCTTTCCGTTTTCCAGCAGGAATTTAGCGGACGAATTCTTCAGCTCGAAGCAGTATGCCGCCGTTATTTTCTTATTGCAGTAAATCTCTGCTACAGATCCTTCTTTGAGTATCAATTTTCACCTTTTCCTTCGGATGCCTTGGGAGGCTCCGAGCTTTTTCTTATGACTCTTATCTGGGATATGTGAGTGGAATCAGTTTTTTCAACTATCAATTCATGTCCTTCAATCGTTACAGAGTCCCCGACAGAAGGAATTCTGCCTATCGTTTCAATGAGATAGCCGCCTATGGTCTGGAAATCCCCCTCAGGAAATTTAATGCCGAGCTTTTCTCCGGCATCATCCGCCCCCATAGCAGCGTCAGCAAGCCATTCCCCATTCTCAAGCTGTTCAATTTCAGGCTTCAGGTTGTCAAACTCATCGTCGATATCCCCTACAATCTCTTCAATAAGCATTTCTATGGTGACAAGACCTGCAGTGCCGCCAAATTCGTCAATTATTATGGCTATTGTAAATTTATTTTCCCTAAGATTTGCAAGCAGGCTTCTTATGCTCTGGGTTTCGGGAGCATAGTGGCACTGTCTCATTATTTCCGAAGTCTTAAGCGCCGTCAGATCCTTGTCGTAATATTTCAGCACGTCCTTCGCATAGGCGACTCCGATTATATTATCAGGGCTTCCCTTCTGCACAGGGACTCTGGAATGCCCTGTCTCCGTTATAATCTTCAGAAGATCGGCAACAGAAGAATCGGCCTCAACGCATGTCATCCGTACCCTGGGGACCATAACTTCCTGAGCGGTTGCCTTTGAAAATTCAAAAACTCCCTCAATCATCTCTGTTTCCTTCTTATCAAGCACTCCGCCTTTAGCTCCATCGCTGATGACCATCCTTATTTCCTCTTCAGTAAGGAAATATGGATTCATGTCAGGCTTCACGCCCAACAGCTTTATTATGCACTTTGAAATAAAGGAAAGCACTGATACGAACGGGCTTAGGAGGTGTATGAAAAAATTAATCGGCTTTGCCGCAAAAAGAGCCATGTTAAGAGCATGCTGGGCAGCAAAAGTCTTAGGAGTTATCTCTCCGAAGATGACAATGAATATTGTCATTACAAACGATGAGATAATAACTCCATTTCCGCCCTGAAAATATTTTTCCGCAACAGATCCGGCAAAGGTCGACGCAAAAATGATGAACATGTTCTCTGTCGCAAGAATAGTTGCGAAAAGCCTCTCATGCTTGGAGACAATCTTTTCTACAAGAATTGCATTCTTATCGCCCTTCTCTATAAGATTTTTAAGCTTTATCCTATTTGCAGACATAAGCGCGGCTTCAGATGAAGAGAAAAATGCAACAAAGCATATGCATACTGCAACAATCAGAAAAGAAAGGAAATCGTTATTAAACCCCTGCAGGGGCAATGTGGCTTCCACAACAGGCCTCCATGTTTACGTTAATCTGAAAACAATTCATCATTATTCAGGTTATTCCTCTCTGAAAAGCCGCAAAAAAAGCGTTTCCTGAAAACAGGAAACGCTTTTTGTTGCCTTATTATTTTATATAGCAGTCATTGCCTGTCTTTTTAAATACAGGGTATGAATATCCATACATATCAGACTGATTATAATGCGTTCTTTCAAGAGTGCTGTCAAAGAGCCTGTTAAGAGAAAGAGGGCTTCCTATTGCGGCAGACGGCGAGGTTCTTCCAAGAGACTCAAGCATGGCATAGGTGAATTCACTCTGATTAAGCTTGATTGAAGCGCCGGCATCATTCTTAGGCCCGCATGCCGCCATAACGGCAAGATTAGGGATAGATGCTGAAAGCTCCTTAATGCTTTTTTCAGGGAAAATGCCGAAATCCTTAGGAAGGAACGTTCCGCTGCTGCAGGAGTCTATAAGGAGTATCTTATGGCATCCTGAAGGAAGCTGGTTAAGATAATTTTCAATTTCCGATGCCCGCATTCCGCCGGAGTCCATTGCAAGGTAGTTCTCATTTCCATGACCTGAATAATAGAAAAGGAACGTGTCATTCTCCGTTATTCCCGAAGAAGAAATTATGCTCTCAAAAGCAGCCCTTATGTCCGATGTCGTGCTGTTGTTATTCAAAAGGACAGCCTGCCATCCGGCAAAGCCTCCGTAATTTACCAGAGCCTCGTACATATCCGACGCATCCTTGCTGCAGTAAGACGCAAGAGCAGAGTCAGCAGTGCTGCCTGCAAATACGGCAAACACCCTGCCGCCCCTATTATCGTCAAGCCCGTCAGGCTTAATTACAACGTCAGGGCATTTGACGACAGCGCCGGCATTTGTCGTCAAAGATACCGAAAAAACAGCATCAGCCGGAGATGAAAGGCCTCTGACATAAACATTGACAGCATCTCCAGACCATGTCTTTACGCCATAATCTATATTAGCGGCTCCGGATTTCAGAGCCATGGTTACAAAGCCGCCTTCACGATAATTGCCGAATCCTTCGCCAGTTATTGAAAAGACAGCGGAATCTCCATTTCCCGAGTCAAGAATTACATCAGAACTTCCGGTCACGGCAGGATTGGATGAATCACCTGAATCATGATGCTGGGAAGGCAATTCCTGAGTCTGCTGTGAGGCACCTCCATTGTACTCCCCGTAATATCCAGGAGTATAGTATCCTCCTGACGACGAGGAAGAGCCTCCTCCCCCGCACCCTGCAAGAAGGGAAAGGGACATAAGAGCCGAGCAAGCTGCAATTGCGACTTTTTTCATAATAAAACCTCCGGAAGCCTAAAATCTGGTATTCTTCATAATAAAATTAAAATACATGGCAGAGAGGCTCTCCCCCTCTTCCTTCTTTCGCGATTTCTCCCTGAATTTTTCGGCAATATCAGAATCAATTGAGGCTCTTCTTTCAGAGAGAGAATGTATAAGCGTCTCGCGCTCACGCTCCGCATCGCCTATTTTCCTTCTAAGCTCCATGCCTTCGCTCATAGGCTTAGACACTATATCTTCAAGCCTGGCTATTTCCGCAGCCAGCTCATCATGCTGTGACGAAATCTCTTCAATGCGCAGTGAAACCGCTTCAATCTGCTTTTCAAGAGATGATATATTCTTGTTCTTTTCGTCTACGGAATATTCGTATTCGTCCTTTTTCTCCCTGTATTCTTCAACAAGATCCATGAAAAGCTGCCTGCCGTCCGGAAGGCATCTCGACTCCGAAGGCCATCCTGGGGCGACCTGACGTATTTTTCCGGCAATAGACGAGCTTTCGGCAGTCCATCTTTCCTCAAGAAGCCTGATGGCGGAATTTTCACGGGCAATAGAATCATTCAATGATGAAATTTCCCTGTCAGCCTCGGCTCTTTTCCCTTCGACAGCTTTCAAAGCGGCATCTGCCGTCTGCTTTTCAGAGACGGCCTTGCCTGAATTCATCTCAAGGACCTTTATCCTGTTCCTGTAGCTGTCACATTTGTCATTGAGCCTCTTGACAGTTACCGCATCCTCGTATCCGCTCTTAGAAAGGACGCTCTCTGCAGACCTCTTTCCAAGCCCGGGAGCATCGGCAAGAAGCATAAGAAGCACGCCTGTAAGCGAAGAGTCCGCCGTATCGTCAATCACGTTAAGCACAGTCTCTTTTATGAGCCACGGATTCTCAGGATCCGACAGAAGCTCGGCATAAAGATCAGGAGCGGGCATGCTCATAGCCCCAAAGGCCCTTATTGCCGCAATTCGAATCTCATCCTTTTCAGACTTGTCAGCCATAATCCCAACAAGAGAATCGGCAAAGCCCTCGTCAGCAATTGTCTCTATAGCCGAAAGCGCAGTACGCCTCATCATAACAGACTGGGATTTGTCCGACGCCGTCTTGAGAATATCCATCATCATTGCGCCTTCAGACTGAGTATAAGGAGGAGAAACAAGCTTTGAGCATGTTTCCATTGCGCCAGCCCTTATTATTTCATCATCCGGATAATTTTTGAATTCAAATATAAAAGGAATGTGCATCCTTGCAGCAGGTATGCTTTTAAGAAGTCCGAGAGCAAGCTTGACAATATCCCTTTCGCGGAACCTGATCTTAAGAATGTCTATCAGGACAGGAGCAAGCTCTGCCCCGAGAATTATGTCAAACTTTATGCGTGTTATAATATCATTATTATTTACGCCCCCGCGCAGAGCAGTCATCTTATCCTGAACAGAGAGCTTAGGCAATGCGGCAAGGCCGCTCTCCAAAATATTAAGAATAACTGACTTATCCTCATACCCGGGATCTGCAAGAGAATGCCTTATAAATTGGAAGTACCTCATTACAAGTCCCCTGTCAGCAATAAGGAAATCCGCCGCTTCAAGCCTAATCTGCGTAGAAACAGGCGCGGTAAGAAGACCTTCCAGCATGGCGAAGCATTTCGCAGAAGCAGAAAGCTCTTCCTTAGAGGCTATCTTCTCGAGGGTACGGCATACAGCCAGCTTCTGTTCCTCAGAAAATCCTGACAGAAGAATTCTTTTAAGAGTCTCAAACAGCATGGATGCACTTGACCTGAGCATAGGACTGTCAGCAACAAGAGCGTCTCCAATAAATGAAACGGCCTTTTTATATATGTCTTCAGACTTCCATCCCGAATCAGACGCAATAGAGCACATTATGCCGGATATCTCGGAAAACTCCTTCTCATCCTGAGGCTCCTTAAACCATTTAAGATAGAGCTCAAATATGCTCATTCTCAGCTTTTCGTCATCGGAAGCAAGATAATTGAACACTGCCCTGCGCAGATCCGAATTTCTTCCCTTGTAATTCTTCAAAAACGATATCAGAGACGATACTGTCTCGGCAGGCATATCTCCGGATGATATTATCCAGCATGAGAAGGCGGAGAACTCATCGGAAGTCATGACCTCATTTCTTGCGCACTCAAAGAAAATTTTCAATGCAGGAGCCGATATCTTAGGATCGGAGTCCTTAAGAGCCGGCTTGACGCATTCAAGATTTTCCGGAGTCGGGGCTTTCCTGCATTCGGAAATAATTCTAAGCTTTATGTCTTCGGGCACCTTATTTGCAAACACAAGCTTCAGGATCTTTGATACCTTTGAGAAATAAGGCTGCTCCTGAGAATTAAGCGAAACAATAATAGGCACCGCCTCTGCGGCAATATCAACAGGAACCTTTATCTTTCCCGTCATCATATATATAAGGAAGTCAAGGTTCTCCTCGCACATCCTCGCCGGAAAGATCCTTATGACAAGCTCTTTAATGACGTCTTCAGGGCAATCCATTCTCTTTATGAAGCCTTTTGTCATTGAAATAAGCTTTCCGTTTGCATCATCGCTTCTTTCCGCAAGTCTCTGAAGCTCAGCAAAAAAAATATCCCTGCACCTAGGAGGAGGCGTAGTCAGCATGGAAAACAGGGTATCTCTGGCAGAGACATCCGTGATCGCCGCATTGGACAGCAAATCCATAAGCTTTTCCGACAGATCAAGATATCTTGGAGACTCGTC
>JAKSUM010000069.1 GCA_024409025.1 bacterium
ATCAAATTTGCCTTATCAAGCCTCAAGCGACCGGAAGAATCAATATATTCATCCGAAACATTAACTGCCTCGACCTTGGCAATAAACATATCATGAGACCCCAGTTCAACGGTATTTACAATCCTGCATTCAATATTAACAGGCGAAGCAGCTATCATCGGAGCCGATACAACTGAAGACTCCGTCATCTTAAGATTCAAAAAAGCGACCTTATCAATATCCCTTCCGCTTCTGACCCCGCAGAAATCAGCCGCCCTACACAGCTGCTCATTGACAAGATTGATGACAAAGCAGCCGGACTCGGAAATAATCCCATGCGAAAAACGCTCTTTTCGTACTGAAATATAGCACATAGAGGGCTCTGAGTTAATAGTACCGGTCCATGCCGCTGTCATGATATTAGGCTTTTCCATTGTGCCGCATGAAACCATTACTGCCGGAAGAGGATAAATCATGGTTCCAGGCTTCCATGTTACTTTTTTTACATCTGAATCAATATTTTTCATTGCCGTATCCCCGTATTTGCTATACATGAAACAAAGGCATCCTCAAATCCCTTGAAGACAGACGGACCAAGCTTATGGTTATTCGAGATGATTGAAAATACGGCAGTATCCCCGTCATTAGTCACAACATAGCCTGAAAGAGAAGAGACACCGTTAATCGTTCCGGTCTTTGCCCATACATTATTATCAGACATCCTGTATTTAAGAGTCCCGTCAACTCCGCTGACCGGAAAAGTTCTCAAAAACTCTTTCGAATGCTTGTCCTTAAGCATAAAGACAAGAAGGCCGCCAAGCTGTCTGGAGGATATCCTGTTAAGATCGGAAAGTCCGCATCCGTCCGCAATAACAATGCCTTTAGTGTCAATCCCTGCTTCCTTAAAAAGATTAAGCACGGACTCACCTGATTTTGCAAGGCTTCCCTTGCCGTTAATCTCGGCGCCTATTGTCTTAAACACGTGCTGGGCAAGCATATTATCGCTTTCCTTCATCATGGGAATGAGAATTTCCAGAAGTCTCGGAGATTCATGTCTTGCCAATTCAACAAACTCGGCATATTTATATCTGCTGTCAGACTCAGGAATCAGCCTTGTCGTTCCCGTATTATAAATACTTTGCGTCTTAAGAATCTTTTCAAAGGCATCAATGGAAAAGAGAGAAGGATTATGGACAGTTATTGTAGCCCCTCCATTTTCTCCTGGGGCTATGCTGCCTTTTACGGTTATGTCATTAGTCCCTCTCTTTCTTATCATGCTTATGTCAGTATATCCGCCGGAAACGGTATTGTCATTAACATTGAAAATTGAAGAGTCCGGAACAAAAGATACAGCTCCCCTCATGAGAGTAATCTGTACAAGATTGGCATTAAGGGAAAGGCCGGCACACTCGGCAGCATATGAATCCAGTATATATCTGTCCTTCCAGCCCTTGCCTGTAAACTCCCTGTCAAAAACGGAGTCATCTCCAATTATGTCACCAGTTATCCTGCGGAGGCCTTTTTTCGCAAGCTCTTCTGCAAGCTCTTCAAATACCGCAGTAGGGGAATCAAAGAAAGGCTTGCAAAAAGTAGGGTCGCCCGAACCGACAAGATATAAAGAGCCTTCCATAAGGCCTCCTCTTTTTTCGTCTATGGGAGTGCCGTATACGGAGGTAACATATCTGTAATCAGGTCCGAGATAATGAATGGCAGATGCCGCAGTAAGAATTTTAAGATTGGAAGCCGGAGCAAGAAGCCTGTCCGGAAAATATTCAAAAATAGTTTTTCCTTCAGAATCGCACACATAGATGCTCAAATCGCCGTTTGAAGCAGCTTGGGAAGCTTCAACATAATTCTGAAGCTTTTCCTTCAGAAGCCCTGCGTATGACGCCGCAGGGCATGCTGCAATAAATGCAATAACAAGAATAAATGAGAGGATGGCGATCCGCACTCTGTCAATCACTCTCATAACCAAACTCCGGAGGGATAAAATATTTCAAAATCGAAAAAATATTTTCGTTTTATTCTTTTTTTATTCCTTCCTTTTTTCAGGAGTATTTTCAACTTTTTTTTCACAATATTTTGAGCCGAGAAAAAAGCAGGCGGCAAGCATGCAAGAGCCTATAATCCATCCTATAATGGCGCCTGATGCGACTCTGATTGCGGTAATGGAAATGGGGGTATGAATATGCGCAAACGTATCGGTAACATCAGCAGCTCCGACAGCCGCAGCAATAACAAGAAGCCATGACAGACGCTCAAGCCCGAACAGCCTGAGGGCGCCAAAAAGCATTACTGCAGGAAATCCAAGAGCAAATTCCTTAAATCTCGGCCTTACCGTCAGTATCCCTGTAAGCAGGGATCTCATGGACAGCTCAGTTTTTGATACGGACCCCTCGGAAGCATTTCCAGTCCTTAATATATAATATCCGCCAATGCCGGCGAGAAAAAAGGCGGCAAAAGCATGGATAAATCTGACTGACTTTCCTGCAATATCCTTCAAAGCATCAGCAATGCCCCTGTCTCCGGCAATCCAAAGCAGCCATGAACATATCGGGGCAACTATCATGACAAGCTTTATGCCTCTGAACATGTCCGCCTGTATATAAAACTCAGGGCTTGCAAGAATGGACGCTATTATAATTCCACCGGCTGATGACATAAGAACAATATTACAAAGAGCAAGAGATGATTTTTTCCATGCGTCTGAAAAACAATGTTTTCCAAGCAGATCCTTGAAAATATTAAAACTCATCAGAATTCCGGAAAGCGGGAAAGAGACTCCGGCAGCAAGAGCGGCAAGCTTCCTGTAAAGTGAAATTTTTCCAGTAAATATCATTACCGCAGCCAGGATAACCCAAAGAATAAGACAGGCAAGCTCTATTTTCGCACTACATCTGATACTGCCTAACCCCTTAAGCAGTCTTGCAAGAATAATAAATCCGAGAAGAGCCCCGAATGAAATTATAAAAGCATATGAAACAGGATAAGGCTTATTCTGGAAAGGGAATGAAATTCCAAGTTTAAGGCCGTTAGACAAGGCAGCAGCAGCTATTCCGGAAATATAGGAAACATTAAGCTCAAGAGGTGAAACACCGGCAGGAGCAGCCAGATGCGGCCTTATAAATATAACCCTTATATTTCTCTCTCTCATTCCAAGAGAGTATTTTTCAATCATTCCATCCACAGTAAGCCTGCGCTGCTGAAGAGGAACTATCGTCATAAGCCTCACCGCATTTTCAGGGCATTTCAGTCCCAAAGCCTGGATTCCCTTCTGCATGGATTTGGCGTTCGCAGCCTCCATAATACCGAAAATGAGTCCTTCCCTCTTAATTGCGGCTGCCGTATTTTCCATAAAATAAGGATATCCTATGACATCATTGTCTGAGCCGGCAAAAAGAAGCTTGTCCGCATGATATTCCCTCTTAAGCAGAGACAGGAAGGAATCTATTTTTTCAGGGTTAATATTCTGCCTGTTTTCAGGCCTGAGTATTATTCCAAAGCCCATAGAAGAGCATGACTCTATATTTTCAAGAGAAAATCCGCAGAGTGAAGTCTCAAGAGATTTTCTTGATATGGCAAATTCAAAAATAGCAGGATTGTCATGGCTTATATTTTCCGGCATATATATCGTCTTCATATCCGGAAGTGACAGGAAGGAAAAAGTCTTAAGCTCTCTTGCAGCATCGGCAGAATATACGGCAGCATATGATTTTTCAGGAGAAATATCATCATACGGAATTCCAAGGTCAGGCAGCTTTTTTTTCAGCTCATATCCAAAAAAAAGTGACAGGCGTCCTGCAAAAGCAAGAGATTCTATATTATCCTCAGAAAATGCAACGGACGAAAGTCCTGCTTTCTTAAAATCATACATCATGCTCTTGAAATCAAGGCTGTTTGACTTTGCAAATTCAGAAAGAGAAGCAAAATCAGCTGTAATCTCCAAATTATCGCATGCCTTCTCAGATGCAGATCGCCCGACAAGCACAAAAATAGCGAAAGCAATTACAGCCGCAAGCAGAATATAAGGATAATTCCTCTTAATAAAAGAAAGAGGCGATAACGCCTCTCCATGATTTTCAGACATAATAATATACCAGTTTTACTTTATTTTATTTTCTTCTTTAATATATTTGTTTTCAACTTCGCGCAAAGCCTTCATGCCTTCATAGGCGTCATCAGGAAGATCCATTGCCGTAGTGTACCTGAGAGTTTCATCAGGATCGCTGAAGGAAAAAAAGAATCTTGAAGTAGGCGCATCGAAGGCAAAAAATCTGCTTACCCGCTCTGTAGGCCAATTTTTCATTGAATACCGCTCAAAAACAGCTTTAATCTCATTAAGGGATTCAAGCGGCGCCTTATATCTGACGGAAACTCCCCTGTCAGCATGGTGGACAGCATCAAATTTCGTTATAATGACGAAGTCGCCTTCTCTTTTAAATTCAACAGAATGGCTGGAGCCAATCATATCTCCGCTCGATGAATAAGAGTATAAGCAGAGGGAACCTTTCATGTTACCTCCTGCCGAATATGCAGAAACAGTCAATGTAAGGATTAAGGAAATACATACTGTCAATGCAATCGGGCTGAAAAATTTAAATCCTTTTTTATTTAGAATTATTTTTGCCATTACCGAACAATTTTCTGTACCATGAAAAAGACTTTGAGCATCTTCTTACGGCAGATTCATATATTTTCTTAAGCTCTTCAGCAGTCGGAAATCTTTTATCCCTGTAAAAGCACTTTGCAGCAAATCCGACCGTATAGGTGCCGCCAAAAGCAATGGAAGACTTCAATACGGGACCTGCCAATGGAATAACTCCGACAAGGAATTTAGCAACAGCCTTCCATCCGAATCCTCCGGCAAGCACAGGCCACAATTCCTTCATTCTGTCAAAGAAATCAAGCTCCGCTCCATAAATGCCGGCAATCCTCATACCAAGCCTTATCTGATTGGCAGTAAGCAGAAGAGTCTCACCAGGAGCAGCAAACAATCCGGCAACAGGCCCTATCAAAGGTATATCTGCAGGTATTGAAGAAACAAGCGCAATACCCGCATTCTCTCCGGAAACCTTAGTTATTAGATCATCGCAAAGAGCATCGCGAAGTCCAGGGTATATCCTTGCTGCCGCATAGGCTGGCTTGCCCAAATATCTTACAAGCTCAGATATGAAGGATTCGTCATTCGAATACCATATCGGTCTTCTCAGCGATATCTTGAGAAAAAGGGAATTTATATTCTCCCGGGGCTGTGCATCCCTCGTTTTCCTTGAACAGCATATAATCTTCTTCCTCAAAGCAGGAGGTATAGGTCTGAATATCCTGCTAAGCTCCTCAATGGTCATACACGATTCATCAATAAAAAACAGGGAATATGTTGACGCTCCAATTACAGCGCATTCATCAGCAGAAGAAGGGAAAGGCCTTATCCTCACATCTCCGTCTTCAGGCATAATAGCAGACGCGGCAGCAAGAGCATTAAGCTCGTCTCCGAAAAATTCAATACTTACGGACGAGGCGAACTCATTCTGCAGCTCAGACATAGAAAAATAAGATCTAAATATCTTAAACAGATCAGCTATGCTTTCCATACAACAAAACCTTCTCCGGAACAGCCCCGGCCGCAAAACTGCCGCGCCGGGAAAAAATCTCAGCGCGGCAGCGCTTAAAGCTATTTTTTATTTTTTATCTCATCAAGAATCCTTGCAACGAATTCATCAACAGGCATAGCTCCGACATTTCCGTCTTTCCTGTGTCTTACGGAAACAGTACCGGCCTCTGCCTCTTTTTCTCCGGCAACAAGCATATAAGGAATCTTCTCCATCTGGGCCTTCTTGATCTTGGCATTAATTTTTTCGTTCCTGTCGTCAAGCTTTACCCTTACGCCGGCTTCAGCAAGCTTCTCCACAACCTTTGAGGCATAGTCCGCAAATTTGTCGGCAATAGGCATAACGACCGCCTGAACGGGGCAGAGCCAAGTCGGGAACGCACCGCCGAAATGCTCTGTAAGACATCCCATAAAGCGTTCCATAGAACCGAGAAGAGCTCTATGAACCATATAGACATAATGCTCCTGACCGTCAGCTCCCTTATACTTGACATCAAATCTTCTGGGAAGATTGAAATCGAACTGGACAGTCGGTCCCTGCCACTTGCGTCCGAGGGCGTCCTTAATCTTAATGTCAATCTTAGGACCATAGAAAACAGCGCCGCCTTCATCCGTAACATAAGGAAGACCTACGGCATCAAGCGCTTTTGCAAGGGTGGCTTCAGCGATATCCCATTCTTCCGATGTTCCTGCGAATTTTTCAGGCCTTGTCGCAAGATTAATCTCATATTCCTTAAATCCAAATGTCTCCATAAGGAAAAGGGCAAGCTTCACGCAATTCATCATTTCGCCTTCGAGCTGATCGGGCGAGCAGAAGATATGGGCATCATCCTGAGTAAAGCCTCTGACTCTGAGAAGACCATGAAGGGCTCCGGAACGCTCATATCTGTAGACTGTTCCGAGTTCGGCATATCTTACGGGAAGCTCTTTATAGGATCTCGGACGGGAGTTATATATCATAATATGGAGCGGACAGTTCATAGGCTTGAGAATATACTGCACGCCGTCAATATCTATAGGTCTGTACATATTCTCATTATAGAAGTCCCAATGACCTGATTTTTTCCACAAATCTATTCTGGCAATATGAGGCGTATAAACGAGCTCATATCCTCTTTTAAAATGCTCGTCCTTCCAGAAATCCTCAATCGTCTTTCTGACAAAAGCGCCATTCGGATGCCAGTAAACCAGACCAGGGCCGCCATTGTCATAAAAATTAAAGAGATCGAGCTCTTTTCCGAGCTTTCTGTGGTCTCTCTTCTTTGCCTCTTCAAGCTTATT
>JAKSUM010000007.1 GCA_024409025.1 bacterium
TTTAAGATATTCTATATCCTCATGTGAAAATCTGAATGAGGATACAAGCCTGAGGACCTCCTCAAGACCGGCAAATATTGTAAATTCCCCTTTAAAAGGATTTTTGCGGAAGAAAAGATCAAATACCGCATTTTCTTCATGGCGGCCGCTCTTCCAGTAAGCATACGCCATTGTAAGCTGGTAAAGATCGGTGAGCATCGGACTCACCATATTATTTGTAGCGCTCATGGAACCATAACCCTTTCGGACATTTACATGGATATCGAATTTGCAAGAGACGAAACTTCCTTATGAAGATTTTCCATTCTGTCTCCGGCAGCCGTTATCGTCGCATATCCCTTTTTAAACTTATCCATGCTGTTAAGAAGAAGAGCCGAATCAACAATCCTTACTCCCCTGTCAATGTCATCGCATATCGATTTGAAGGCCTCATTCTTTTCCGTAACCTTCTTGCTTCCGTCATTAAAATAAAGAGCCGGCGAGACTGTCTTTTCCATCTCTGCCTTAAGGGACTTCAGCCCGCTCTTGAAATTCTCAAAAAAAGCCTTAAATTCGTCAGCAGAAATCTTTCCGCTTATAAATTTTTTTCCTTCAGTTGAAAAAGTAACCCTCTCCATATTTTCCCCCTTCGGATTTAAATTAATTAATAACCTTCAACATCAGAAATATTTTCCCTTTTCCATGCGTCTTAAAGAATAGGATAAAGCCAAAGAGCGTTGAAATATTTAAAAAAAATTAAAACTCTGGAGGTCCTATGAAAAAATTCATAACAGCGGCAGCAATAGCAATGTCGATTGCCTGCCCTGCATTTGCCCAAAACAATCCGCCTCTAAATCTCGACGTGCTCCCCTCAGCGCCCGGACAGGATAAAAAAAGCTCGTATTACAGACAGCTGACTCCTCAGGAAGCAGGAGAATATGAAGTCAAAAACTTCAGCAACGGAGAACTCCCATTTGACAAGGGGGGAGAGAGAACATTTGAAGGATTCGCATTCGATGTAAATGAAAGAACCTCGGAATTTAAGGTTCACACCTCGGCATACGGAGAAATAAAGGCAAAGCTTGCAAGAAACACGCAGTTTATACCGTCACAATCGGCATTTAAGGAAGGATGTTACATAATTATAACCCAGAGAAGAAACCTGAACGCCTCATACATAGAAATCCCTGCAATATGGGATGCGAAAAAGAGGCAGGGATGGCATTCTTTCAGTGGGGCTCTTAAATAAATGGAGGCTAAATGACAGTGAAAAGACTTATAGCGGCATCTCTCATGATAGGGTGTCTTGCCGTCTCCGGATGTGGCGGAGGAGGCTCGGACACGGTCTCATTTAACGATTCAAACTATTATTGGAATAACGACTGGCAGTATGACGATCCGGAGGAAGACGATTACTATTACAGGCCCTACGTGGCAATAGCAGACTTCGGAAAAAGCAAACTGATAATGCTTGAGCGAAATTCAATAGACGAAGGCTCTCCCTGGAGCTTCAATGTGGATTTGGACACAAGTCCGAAAACAGTCGCATACTCTCACTATGACAGAATGATGTATGTCGGATGCGGAACCTACATAAATGCCGTATACGCTTATGAAAACTACTTTAAGACATCCGTAAGGACTGACGATACCGTCTTCCTGTCATCGGACTTTTATTCGACAATATTCGGCGGATGGCAGAGAACAGGCGATTTCACATATTTTGCAGGAGATCCGTCAGGAAATATATACAAATATGACAACGTATGGGCAGGAGGCAGTCCGGTCCATACGGCAGTATCAGCGTACGGATATTACGCAGCTGTCAGCGGTACCGGCTCCGACGGACGGACAGTAATGATATACGACAGGGACGGGAAGGAGCACTACTCCTGCCCTGATGCGGGAAACAGAGGACTCGACATATTTCAGGACGGCACAGTATGTGCAGTATGCGCAGGATCCGACGGAGTATTCAGGCTCAACATGATATCTCCAAGCGGAAGCATTGAAAAAAGCATTACGCTTTCCCAAATGGCAAATCCATGGGGAGTAGCCTGCGTTGAGTATTCTGACGGATCGTCAGAGGTATTTGTAACGGACTGTTCCGAATCAGGACAGATATGCGTGTTTGACGGAATCAACCTTACGCCTTCCGGCACAATCAAAAAGACCGGCATGTATACAAAGCATATATCAAGAAGCCCTGACGATTACACTCTGTATGCAGTCAATCAGGGAGACGGGAAAGGCAACGGGGCATCACTTACCGTTATAAATCCATACTATGACTTTGACGAAATGGTAACCGGAATAGTAAATCTCGGAGAAAGCGGAAGGATTCTGGAAGGACTTTCCGTAATGCCGTATTCCGAAAGCTGGCGTTGACATAAAAAACGGCTGTGAATCCCAGCCGTTTTTTTTATCCGATTCAAAAATAAAAAGCGCCTGATAATTCAGACGCTTCTGTTATCGGAGTGAGAAGATTCGAACTTCCGACCCCTAGCCCCCCATGCTAGTGCTCTAAACCAAGCTGAGCTACACCCCGTGAACAAGGGAGATTATAGCACATATGATTTTAAAATGCAAGAGCTTTTTTTAAAAAAAATATTTTTTTTTAAAATTCTTTTCTTCCGGCTATAGCCCTTGAAAGGGTAATCTCATCAGCATACTCAAGAGACGCGCCGACAGGGAGTCCATAGGCAAGCCTGCTCACCTTTACTCCGGTACCTGCAAGAAGCCTCACTATATACAGGGCAGTCGTCTCTCCGTTTACAGTAGGGTTCGTAGCTATTATGACCTCTCCTGAAAATCCCTTGTCTATTTTTTCCTTCAGCAGTCCGAATCTCAGATTTGCAGGTCCTACTCCTTCCATCGGGGATATAAGACCTCCAAGGACGACATACAGACCCCTGTAAGCCCCAGTCTTCTCTATAGCTGCAACATCGCGAAAATCGGCGACCGCGCATATGGAATTCCTGTCCCGTGAAGGATTAGAGCATATAGGACATACCGGCTTTTCAGAAAGATTCCCGCATTCCCTGCACTCGCAGATTCTGTCCTTAACCTCAATAAGGGCCCTGCACAGGCGTTCTATTTCATCCCTGCTCCTGCCAATAAAATGATATGCCAGCCTTTGGGCCGATTTCTGACCTACGGAAGGAAGCTTCATAAACTCAGATATAAGATTCTCGACAGGTCGGGCAAGCCCCTGACTCATACTTAGAAGAGTCCGGGAATCTTAAGGCCGCCGGTAAGCTTGCTCATGGATTCCATTCCGAGCTCCTGAGATTTGGATATTGCGTCCTTAAATGCCACGGTAATAAGATCCTCGAGCATATCGGTCTCTTCAGGATCGACAACCTTGGGATCTATCTTTATGCTGAGAAGCTCCTGCTTGCCGTTCATCTCTATCTTGACAAGCTCTCCGCCTGCAGTTCCGATAACGGTCTTATTGCCGAGATCCTCCTGAATCATTTCCTGCATCTTCATAATATTGCCCATCTGTCCGCCCATGGCGCTGAGATCCGGAAATCCGCCTCCAGATGCTGCAGGAGCCCTGTGCTTCTGAATCTGACGCTTAAACTGTCTTGACATACAAATATTGTTCCTTTCTAAAATTGTATAACTCTTCCGCCAAAAATGCCTATAACCTCTTTAACAAGCTCCTTATGCTTATCATTAAGCTCTTCGGCGGGAGTCCTTATCTGTTTTTTTTCCGCAGGAGCCTGTCTATCCTTTTTCTGCTGAGCAGAAGCAAAGGACACTGATATCTCAGGAACGGCTCCGGAAATTTTTTCAGCCATTCCCGCTATATAGGCTATATTCTTTTCAATCTGGGATTTATGGAAGTCATATCCCTGCTTTACTGATATGGAAACAGAAGAGCCCGAGAAGGCAAAGGATATATTGGGATCCGCAAGTATCGCATACAGGGACATCCTGTCTCCCTTTATTGAAAGCATAATCTTATTCCATGAGAATTTTAGATCCGCCTTTTCCCGAGGATGTGATTCAGGAACGGCGGAAACGGCAGTCTCAGAAGCAGGCTGCTGTTTATCCTTCACATCGGAGGGCGCAGCCGCCTGACTTTCCCGAATCAGAAGAGAGGCCTCAGCAAGAAGAGGATTCGGGACAAATCCCGTTCCTGATGCAATAGCCCTTTCAAGCCTTGCAACCCTCGCAGCCAGCTTTGAATCATCAACAGGCGTAGGAGCCGACTTTGAGGACATCTTAATAAGGGCAATTTCCAAAAGGGGCCTCTGAAGCGATGAATCCTTTACGGCAGAAGCGGCCTCAAAAGCCGTCCTGATGCATCCGATTATCCTGTCAATGCCCTTAGAATCATACAGCATTGAGGCATTCCTATATTCTTCCAGACTCTCTTCCGGAAGATCAAGAATAGAGCCGGCATCTTCCATCACGCTTACAAGGAGAATCTTTCTGTAATGCTCGATTATGTCCTTTATAATCCGCATAGGCTCCCTGCCTTCCCTTATTGCCCTGTCAGCGAGCTTCAGCAGCTCGCCTGTCTTACCTTCGGCAACAAGCTGGCTGAGGGAAAACAGAAATCCTGAATCGGCAAGACCAAGAAGAGAGGATACGTTTGCGGCATTTATCTCGCCTTCAGAAAAAGACACAGCCTGTTCAAGAAGCACAATCGCATCCCTAAGGGCTCCGGAGGCAAGGGATGCCATTATGCTTAAAGCGCTCTCTGTAATCTTGAAGCCCTCAGCAATGCATATCTGCCTGAGCCTTCCCATTATATCATGGGAAGATATTCTCCTGAACTCAAATCTCTGGCATCTTGAAATAATAGTTGCCGGAAGATCATTGGGATTGGTCGTGGCCAATATAAAGATTACATGAGCAGGAGGCTCTTCCAGTGTTTTCAGAAGAGCGTTAAAGGAAGAGCTTGAAAGCTTATGGACCTCGTCTATTATGTATATCTTGTATTTGCCTTCCACAGGGGCAAAATTAACCCTGTTTATTATATGCTCCCTTACCATTTCGACAGAAGTATGGGATGCGGCATCGATCTCCATTACATCCATTGACGAGCCTTCGGTAATGCTCCTGCATGGCCTGCACTGCCCGCATGGCTTTTCATTGGCGTCTCCCAAACAGTTAAGGGCTTTTGCGAATATTCTTGCCATGCTCGTCTTGCCTGTACCTCTGGGGCCGCAGAAAAGATAGGCATGAGCCAAAAGCTTTGGATTTTTTATTACATTTCTAAGAGTCTTTGTTATATGCTTCTGGCTGACAATATCGTCAAAGGTCTGAGACCTCCATTTTCTGAAGAGCGAAATATTTTCCATCTTGCACCTGATTAAATGGGTCAGGAGAGCTTCCTTATAGCAAGGACAGTCCTCTCAACATCGGATTCCGGAAGAAAATAGCCGAACTCACCCGCTATTTCAAATTTTTCCTTCAGCCCTTTTTCCGAAGCCCTTTTAAGCTCCTCCCTCCATCCGGGGCCCTTCCATGCAATCAGCATGCCATTTTCCTCAAGAGGCCTGAATGAAGCGGGGATAAGCTCCGAAAAGTCTCGAAAAGCCCTCGAAAGAACCGTATTAAATTTCTCGCAGGATTTTTCCCATTGCGAGCATATCACCCTGCAGCCGGTTATGCCGGCATGGGCTATTTCCTTTTCAAGAAATGCACATTTTTTTTCCGATGAGTCCATAAGGGACATATCAGTCTCAGTCATAACTGCCTTCATGGGAAGCCCAGGGAAGCCGCCGCCTGTGCCAAGATCACATACCCTTCCATTAATAAATTCTCTCAAGCAGCATCCTGCAAGGGAATCAAGGAACATGAAATCTATTATCTCCTTTTCAGTCCTATGGGCGGTAAGACCTGCAATCCTGTTCCAAAACAGCACATTTTCACAGTAATCGTCAAAGAAAGCCGCCTGTTCCGGAGACAGGGCTATTCCGAATGCCTCTGCTCCCTTAACAAGCCTTTTTATCATTTTTTTCATATCAATCCTATTTGCCTATGCAGAATTCGCTGAAGACCCTGTCAAGTATATCCTCATCATATTTTTCTCCGGTAAGAGCCTCGAGTGACTGGACAGCCGCTCTCAAAGGAACGGCACATATGTCTCCTGGAAGTCCAGCCCTTGCAGCATCAGCAGCCTCCCTCAAATCAGACGCTATTGATGAAAGGGCCTCCCTGCAGCGCCCCGAAGCGGAAAATCTTGAAGACGCGCCAGAAGGAAATATCTCCATTATCTTTGCATATATAAGCTTTTCCAGCTCGTCAGATCCGCTTCCGGTCCTTGCTGAAATGCTTATGCAGGAACATCCGTATTCCGAGGATATTCCGTCACTGTCAATTAAGGACGGAAGATCGCTCTTATTCAGGACCGCAAAAAACGGCTTGCCGCTTTCTGACGCAATCCTCAGAACCTCCCTGTCCTCATCCGATATTTCAGATGACGAATCAAGAACAGCAATAATTATGTCAGACTCGTCAGCTGCCGCTATCGTCTTCTCGATTCCGATTTTCTCAATAATGCTGTCGGTCTCATGTATTCCTGCCGTATCGCACAGATTGACAAGCGCGCCCCTTATTGAGCATGACTCCTCAATAGTATCTCTTGTAGTGCCTGCTATATCAGTGACTATTGCCCTGCTTGCCCCGAGAAGCATATTAAGAATTGAAGACTTGCCGGCATTAGGCCTTCCTATGAGGGAAACCTTTGCCCCATCCCTGCAAAGTCTTCCGCCCTCAGCCTTTGCAAGCATTAATGCGGCGTTTTCAGCAAGAGCATCAAGCATTGCCGCAGATTCGTCAGAATCCATGGCATAGAGATCCTCGTCAGGATAATCAAGAGGGGCCTCAACGGCAGCCGCAGCCCTGGCTATGCTCTCTTTAAATTGTGAAAGCTCTTCGGAATACTTGCCTTCAAGCTGTTCCTCGGCATTTTCAAGGGCATCGCGGCTCTTTGCCCCTATTATATCCATTACGGCTTCCGCCTGAAGCAAATCTATCCTGCCTCCAAGAAAAGCCCGTTTTGTAAACTCCCCAGGCAATGCCTGCCTGACACCGACAGAAAACAGGGCGCCCAATATCTCATAAACGCAGGAAGAACCTCCATGGCACTGTATCTCCACAGTATCCTCCGTAGTATATGAATGCGGGGCCTTCATAGGCAGAAATATTGCCTCATCTATGAAGGAGCCGTCAGAAGGCCTTACGGCATGGCCATACATGGCCCTGTAATGGACAAATTCCCTTGATGAGCCTCCAGGGCTTCTGAAAAGCCTTCCGGCAGATGAAAATGCATCAGGGCCGCTTATTCTTATAACAGCTATTCCACCTGTTCCGCATGGAGTCGAAAGGGCGGCTATCGTATCTTCCAAGTAAAAATTCTTCATTTCATAATAAAAGCCCCGGATTTTTCCGGGGCTGGGATTTAGCATTACTCCTGAGTCTTTGGAGATATAACTACATGCCTCATAGGCTCTTCGCCCTGTGAAAAAGTTACTACATCAGGATTATTCTGAAGAGCGAGATGGATTATTCTTCTTTCATTTGGCGCCATAGGCTCAAGAACGACATTTTTTCTGTCATATTTAGCCCTGTCGGCAGACTTTGCCGCAAGCTCCTTAAGGCTGCGCTCACGGCGCTGCCTGTATCCTTCTATGTCAAGGATTATTTTAGCTTTGTCTTTTCTCTTCTTATTATATATAAGGCTGAGAAGGAACTGCAGCGCGTCAAGGGTCTGTCCCCTTTTGCCTATAAGAAGGCCCATGTCGCCTCCGATTATATTGAATCTGAGAACGTCACCGTCCTGTTCCTTTTCGATGCTTCCGGTAAGATCGAAGCAGGACAGTATTCTGTTGAGAACCTCTTCAGCAACATCTTCCGCATCATTTTTAAGGACAGCTCTGACTCTGGCGAATTTGTTTCCCCAGCCGAAAACGCCCTTTGAACCTTCGTCGATTACTTCTATCTCAAGGTTGGGATCGCCTTCCTCGGCTCCAAGCCTGCGTATGGCAGCCGTCCTAGCCTCTTCAACTGTTCTGGCGTATTCTTCTGCGACTTTCATAAAAAGCCTCCGTATGTTATCTTGAAAATCCCTCTAAAGGGAAATTAATTTTCCTTATTTTGCTTCCTGACGAGCGTCTCCGCTCCTGTTGTCCATTATTATTATCTGCTGAATGATGCTGAGAATATTAAATACCAGCCAGTAGACAATAAGGGCGCAGGGCATCTTCCAGTTCCACATCATGTACGTAAAGAAAATCGTCATGAAAAGACCCATGGAACTCTGCTGTTTGGCCATCTTGGGATCAGACGAAGGAGTCGTCGTCTTCTGCGTGAGATACATGGAAAATCCGTATATCAGCAGAAGGAATGCATCCTGTCCGGCAAGGCTCTTTCCGAACAAATCCGGGAACTTATATGCTAAGGGCGTGCCTATCCACAGGAAATAAGAGCTCTCAAATATCGACTGATACTGCATTATGACATGCCATATCATCCAAAGAATAGGAAGCTGTACAAGCATCGGAAGGCAGCCGCCGAGAGGATTTATCTTATGCTCGCTATAGAGAGTCATAAGCTCCTTCTGCATCTTTTCCTGATCATCCTTATACCTCTCCTGTATTTTCTGCATAAGAGGCTGTATCTTCTGCATGTTCTTCATTGACTCGAACTGCTGCTTCGTCGGCAGATAAAGAACCGCCTTTATCAGACATGCGAAAATAACCAGAGCCCAGCCGTAGCTTCCTGTCAGATCAACCAGAAAGTTTATAAGCTGCATTATTAATCCGCTGAAAAAGTCTAACAAGTAAAAACTCCATTCCGTCATCAAATCATTATACGGAAGGAATCTTATTTCACAGGATCATATCCCCCTTTATGATATGGATGACATTTAAGTAAACGCAGCGCGCCTTTAAGAAATCCCTTAAAAAAGCCGTATTTTATGACGGCTTCCTTCATATACTGAGAACAGCTGGGATAAAAACGGCATACAGGCGGATATGGAAGGCTCCGCCTGACTTTCTGGTAAAGCCCTATTAGAAAAAGGCATATCCTTTCCGCCATAAAATCTCCCTGCAAAACAAAAGCGGCCTCAGGCCGTCTTCAAGAGCCCCAGCTTTAAGGACATCCCATGGAATGCCTTTCTGAGCTCGTCGAATCCGGCTTCCGCCGCCGGTTTTCTGGCCACTATAACAAGTGATCCGAATAAAACGAATTCAGGAAGATAATGCCTTATCAGTTCCCTTATCCTTCTCTTTATTCTGTTTCTCAGAACAGCGCATCCCAGCTTCTTCCCGGCGCATATCCCGAACCGGTTTTCCCCTCCGTCATTCTTCAGATAAAAAATAAAAAATGGACCGCTGATGCCATGGCCATTTTTTATTATCAGGGAAAAATCACCGGATTTCTTGATTACGCTGAGACGGGACATTATGCGGTAAGGCGTTTTCTGCCTTTGAGCATTCTTCTCTTTATAACCTTGATTCCGCTTCCGGTAGACATTCTGAGAAGGAATCCGTGGGTTTTCTTGCGCTTTGCATTATTGGGCTGAAAAGTTCTCTTCATTTCAATTATTCCTCATTGATTTATTTTTTTAATGCATCACCAAGCCGCATGAAACGAACCTGAAAACGCATTGTTTCAATTCCGACAGATGATCCTGTATATTCTATATCTTTTTTCTATAATAGTCAAGAGTCTTTAATCTAAAACCTGTTTATAGGCTGCCACAATCTATGCCGAGATAGTCATAAGCAGCCGGAAGCAGCTGTCTGCCACGGGAAGTCTTCTCTATAAAGCCGAGCTTTAGCAGATAAGGCTCATAGACCTCCTCTATATTCTCAGGCTCCTCAGATACTGCGGCAGCTATGCTGTCAAGGCTCGCCGGACGTCCTCGAAACCTGAATGCCATTGATTCAAGAATAGCCCTGTCAACCGAATCAAGCCCGTTTCTGTCAACAGCAAGACTCTTCATGGCGTCTCGGGCTGTTTCCGAATCAATCACGCCACCGTTCTTAATATCGGCAAAATCCCTGATCCTGCGAAGCATCCTGTTCGCAATCCTAGGGGTCCCTCGGGATCTCGATGCAATCTCCAAAGCCGCATCTTCGGATATCCTCACCTGCAGTATTCCTGCAGCCCTTAGAACAATATCCTTCAGCTGGGCATCATCATAAAACGAAAGCGGAAGGATTATCCCGAATCGGGCCCTCAGAGGAGAGGAAAGACTGCCTATACGGGTTGTAGCCCCGACAAGAGTAAATTTAGGAAGACGTATACGCACAGGTCTCGCCCCTACGCCCTTATTTATAACCCTGTCAAGCATGAAGTCCTCCATAGCGGAATAAAGTATTTCCTCTATCGGTCTTCGAAGCCTGTGTATTTCGTCAATAAACAGGACATCTCCCTCATGAAGCCCTTTCAGTATTATGACAAGATCAATCGGCCTTTCTATCGCCGGTCCTGACGTGGTTCTTATATCTCTCCCAGTCTCGCCCGCTATAATTCCTGCAAGAGTGGTCTTTCCAAGACCGGCGCTTCCGGAAAGAAGGACATGATCAAGAGGCTCTCCACGCTTCAATGCGGCATCTATAAATATCTTGAGATTCTCCTTAGCCCTGTCCTGTCCGATATAGTCCTTTAAAAAGAGAGGCCTTATGCCGCTTTCGCAGACTATATCGTCAGAAGACGCCTGACCGGAAACAATGCCTCTGCCATCAGTCCTGTCCTTCTTCATTTCATAAGCTCCAGCGCTCTTGCAATAATAGCCTCCGCATCTGCGGAAGGATTCTCGGATAAAGCGCAAAGCGCATATTCATGAGCATATTCAGGTGAGCAGCCCAGACCGCAAAGAGCCTCTTCGGCATCAGCAAGCTCGCTGCCGGAATCACAGATTAGGCAACAGGAAGAAGCCGACTCCTTCATAATCGGGCTGTTTTTCAACTCAAGAATAAGCCTTTCCGCCTTCTTGTCCCCCATTCCAGGGATAGATTTTAAAGCCTTTTTGTCTCCGGAGAGAATCGCCTCCGCTATCCTAGTCAAGGGCATCGCTGAAATTGCAGCCATGGACAGTCTGGCGCCAAAAGAGCTTACCGACCTGATCTCAAGAAAAAACTTTCTTTCAATAGCGTTCAGAAAACCGAACATCTCAGGAATTCCGTCATTTAACGACATGACAGTCATAAGCTTAACGCTGCCTCCCGTCTTTAAAGCCCTATACTCTTCAGAATCAGGAACATTTACATAATATCCGACTCCTGAGGCTTCAATGACGACAAAGCCTTTTCCGCACGATGCAATATCGCCTTTAAGAAAGTCAATCATTTAAATCCCCTGCAAATTCATATGAAAAAGAATGGCATACGGCTATGGCGAGAGCATCGGACACATCATCCGGCCCTTTTATCCTGTCCACAGAAAGATGAATCTTAACCATTTCCTTTACTTCGGCTTTCGAGGCTCTGCCATATCCGGTAAGCGCTTCCTTTACCTGAATGGGAGTATACTCAAATATGGGCACCGATTCAAGAGAAGCGGCCAGAAGTATGACTCCCCTCGCCTCGCATACCCCCATAGCTGTTGTTATATTCCTGTTAAAAAACAGCTTTTCAACAGCCATTACATCCGGCTTATGCTCCTTTATAAGACTGCCGAGCTGAAGGAAGAGATCCTTTAGCCTTTCATGCGGAAGCATGTCCTTATCGGTCTCAATACATCCGCATGAAACAAGGATCGGGCTTTGTCCCGATTCAATCCTGACAAGCCCGTATCCGGTTCTTCCCGTGCCCGGATCTATTCCGAGTATCAGCAACGGCTATTCCTTCTCTTCGTAGTTGGAATAGACGTTCTGGACATCATCAAGCGAGTCGAGAGCATCGATAAGCTTCTCTATCTTTGCAGCCGTCTCTTCATTTACTTCAACATAGTTGTCCGGAACCCAAGCTATCTCAGCAGATTCGCACTCTATCTTTGCCTCGTCAAGGGCTGTCTTTACAGCAGCGAAATCACTTGGAGCGCATGTAATCTCAAAGCCCTCAGAGCTCTCCTCGATATTCTCGCCGCCGGCATCAAGAACAACTTCCATAAGGGAATCTTCAGTATTGCCTTCTGCAGAGACCATGAGAACGCCCTTCTTTGCGAACATATAAGATACGCATCCGCTTTCGCCAAGAGCTCCGCCATGCTTGCTGAGAGCATTTCTTACGGCAGCTGCGCTTCTGTTTCTGTTGTCAGTGGCGATCTCAATCATTATGGCAACTCCGGACGGGCCATAGCCTTCATATATAAGCTGCTCGTAATTTGTGGCGTCAGCTCCAGATGCCTTCTGTATGGTACGCTTGATATTATCAGCGGGCATATTGACTTCCTTAGCTCTCTGAATGGCGATTTTAAGCCTGAAATTGCTTGCCGGATCAGCTCCGCCCTCCTTTACGGCCATATGGATTTCTTTAGAAACGCGTGTAAAGACCTGACCTCTTGCGCTGTCTGTTTTAGATTTTTTTTCCTTAATGTTATGCCACTTTGAATGACCTGACATAAACCCTCCTTAAAAATTCAAGCGGCATAATGCCGCCGTATTAGGCATATAATATTATATTTTCAAACGTGCTTTTCCCTTCAAAGCGTATATACGCCGTCAGGCGAAACGCCTAAGCCTCCGGACTCCCTGAGATTTTCAATAGCAGGAACAAATGAAGCATCCAAGAGAAGAGCATGCCTCCACTGGCTCTCAGCTTCAGCCTGTCTGCCCATAGCTGAATATACGACTCCAAGGCTGTTAAAAATTTCCGGACTGTCGGGACATACAGATGTAAGCTTTAAATAATATTCTGCAGATTTGCAGTAATTTCCGGACAAAAAATATTCAAAAGCAAGAGATGAAATCGTCTGGATGCAGACTGGATTTATTTTTTCTGATTTTAAAAGCATTTTCTCCCCGCTTTCAAATCTCCCGCATGCAATAAGCGCCTCGGCGCAGCTGTTCAGGGCGTATGGATTTTCCGGCTCCGCCCGCAGGGCAAGCTCCGAGCATTCCAGAGCCTCCTCAGGCCTGCCAAGCTCAAGAAGACATATCGATGCTCCAACAAGCACGCATATATCCGGATTCTTATAAGAGGAAGCCAGCTTAAAATATCTGAGCGAATCAGAAAAATTCTCATTTATAAGCTTAATTGCGCCACAGCATGCGGCTCCCTCATAGCTGCCTTCCATGGAGGCTCTCTCGGCATCCTTCTCGGCATCTCCGATTCTGCCCATCCTTACAAGGCATAACGCCCTGTTTGCAAGCGATTTTGAGTCTGAAGGATGTATGCGTAGAGCCGAATTGAAATAATCTATGGCAAGCTCATATTTTCCAAGCTCCATGCATATTGTTCCTGCCGCATTTTTAGGATAAGTATCCAAGGGATCTATCTCTATAGCCCTTGAAAAGCATCTTAGTGCGTCATCATATCTGTAACGCCTATGATATAGCACCCCGAGATTATGATATGCGGTATCGTCAAACGGAGACCACGCAAGAATTTTCAGAAATTCCTGTTCAGCCTCCCTGTACATCTCCGCTTCAGTCAGAACTCTTCCGAGATTGTTTCTGGCGCCGGTATACTCGGGATTAGCAAGAAGGGCGCTCCGGAAGAAGCCTATGCTCTCGCTCTTTCTGCCAAGAGACTCCAGACTGAGTCCTATATTGTTAAGAGTCAGACTGTCATATGGAGAGAGCTTTAGGGCCTTTCTGAAAACCCTCTCAGCTTCCGAGGCATTATTAAGCCTAAGATATGCCCTTCCAAGCATGTTATATGCCGGCACATCATCAGGTTCCCTCTTAATTCTCTTTATAAATTCCTGCTTTGCCTGCCCGTATCTGCCTTTTTTCATAAAAAGCAGCCCACGGCCGTAATTAGCCTCAGAGCATAAAGGATCCATAACAAGCGCATTGCTAAAAGCCTTTTGAGATTTATCAAAAAAGCCAAGCTCAAGATAAGCAAATCCAAGAGAGCAGAATTTTTCCGTAGAATCACATTCGGATTCAAGCTCCTCCGTTCTTTCAAGAAGGGCGGCATCAGTAACAGGAACCATTCCGCACATATCAGGCAAACGGCTTTCCGTAGCGGAAAAATCATTACCAGAGGAAATCATGTCTATAGGAGGCGTTCCGAAGAGCCCCCAGAAATCGTCTGTCATTTTTTAGGGCCTTTTACGGAAGCTGCGCTTTCAGACAGCGACCTTTCCCTTTCCAGCTCTCTTATTGAGGCTGCATATTCCCACATGCTCTTAGATTCGGAATTTATTTTTGTAAGACGGTCAATTGATAATTTGGCAGCCTTACCGTCCTTAGGATTAAAGCCAATATGAATAAGGACTATTTCAGCCAGCCGGATCTCTTCTCCGGAAGCCGTCGGCAATGCACGTCTGCTGAGCTTCCTGCC
>JAKSUM010000070.1 GCA_024409025.1 bacterium
CCGAAACAGCAGCCCCTTCAGGAGATGACGTGGCAAAAGCCCTTAGGGAGTTTGAAGGCAGGCAGATGCAGGTTCCGCCAGCCGCCTCCGCCCTGAAGCTAAACGGAATGCCTCTATACGCCTACTTCAGAAAAGGCATAGAGATAGACGTACCGGCAAGAGAAATTGAAATCTTTTCAATAAAGCTGATATCATACTCATATCCCCGTCTTATCATAGACACGGAGTGTTCCGGAGGCACATACATAAGAAGCCTTGTCAGAGACATAGGGGAATGCTTGGGATGCGGAGGCGTGATGTCCTACCTTGTAAGGACGAGGAGCGGAAGATTCCATCTCTCGGAAAGCCTGACAATGGAGGAGCTGGCGGAAAGGAAAAACGAAATCTCCTCTTTTTCCGTATCAATGTCCGAAGCCATGGAATCATACAGGGAAATAAAGGCAGATGAAAAGCTTATGAAAAAAGTCAGCTGCGGAAACGAATTCGAATATCCCGAACAGTCATGCGAAGGGGAAATATTCAGGATAACGGATCCGTCAGGAGATCTTGCGGCTGTCGGGATATGCTCGCCAAAGGACGGGAAAAACATCATAAGCTGCAAGAAGGTATTCACAGGACTTATCTAAATGTATCAGCAAAAAGAGAAAAACGGAATCAGGTGCGGCATATGCCCCCGCAGATGCCTGATAAAGGACAGAGGATACGGATTCTGCGGAGGCAGGGTAAATGAGGGCGGACAGATAAGGCCGGCATCATTCCCTTCCGGAGCCGCATTGGATCCTATAGAGAAAAAGCCGCTTTATCATTTTCACCCAGGCTCCATGGTGCTGTCCGCAGGAACGGAAGGCTGCAACTTCAAGTGCCAGTTCTGTCAGAACTGGGGCATAAGCCAGAAAAAAGGGCAGATGCCCAAAAACGCAATAACCCCGTCAATGATGGCAAAGGAAGCGTTAAGGCTTAAGGAGAAGGGAAATATAGGCATAGCGTACACGTACAACGAGCCTTCCATATCATACGAATATGTCCTTGAGACAGCTGAAAAAAACAGGGAAAACGGCCTGAAAAATATCCTCGTCACAAACGGATATATGGAAAGGATGCCTCAGAAAAAGCTTTTCCGCTTCATTGACGCTGCGAATATCGACATAAAATCCATTGATGACGGCTTTTACAGGCAATACTGCATGTCTTCGCTTGCTCCTACGCTCAGATATGCAGAAGAAGCAAAGAAAATGGCGCATATAGAGATAACGAACCTTGTAATACCAGGGCTTAATTCGTCTCATGAGCAGATATCAAGGCTTTCATTATGGATTGCCGAAAATCTTGGCAGTGACACCCCGCTTCACCTAAGCGCATATTTTCCGAAATACAGGATGACGATAGGCCCAACACCTCCGGAAATGATTGAGGAGCTGAGAGAGACCGCTCTTGAAAACCTGCAATACGTATACTGCGGAAACATCAAAAGCAGTAAAGGCTCCGACACTATCTGCCCTGAATGCGGAAACACTGCGGTAAGTAGATTTGGCGGAATGATATCGGATCTGACAAAACAAGGCAGATGCCCATCGTGCGGCCATGATACAGGCATAATATCAGGAGAGTGATATGAGAAGCCAGATTCTTGCCCTTACAATAATTCCGATGGCGCTTCTTCTCGTCATGATTCTGTTCTTCAATCAGAACTCAACGGACGAGCTCCTGAAGGCAAACGCATCGCTTAAGGCGGAAAATGACTGCCTGAGAATGAAGCAGTCCTTGGATATTCTTGCGGCGGAAGAAGGCTTTTCGGACTCTGCAAGGCTCGACGTGATATTTTCATCATGCGCTCAGGTAGCTGAAGCGAGAGCCTTCAGTAACGGCGAGAGAATATACCTTTACATATCAAAGCAGCCCATCAGCAGGGACGAAAATACGGAGCTTATGACATTCTCATACAGCTCCTGCGGAGTCAGGACTGATTTTGCTGTAAAAACAAGCTCAATACGGCATGGACTTATATCAAAAGTCAATCTTTTCATAAACATAGTCCTTGCCGTTCTTTTTTTAATAGTCCTCTACATGTCCATATCATCATGGTACATAAACGCCATGGAAACTCCTCTCACTCAGGTTCTGAGCGCCCATGAAAAGCTTGCAAAGGGAGAATACGACGCAAGAATACGGCCATTCTCGCATAAGACAAGCGAGATAATACGAATATCTGGCTCATTCAACAATATGGCGGAAGAGCTGGAAAAATTCAAAAAGGAGCTTGAAGAGAAAAACTTAAATCTTGAAAGCCTTAACAGAAAATACATGGAGCTGAATGAAAAGCTTGAAATAGATGTCAGCGAGAAAACAAAGGAGCTGCGAGAATTCTTTTCTCTTATAAGCCATGATCTCAAGGTTCCACTTGCCGCTGTTCAGGGCTATGCGTCTCTTCTAATGAGGGAAAAGACAGGCCACCTTAATGAAAAACAGTCTAAATTCCTTAAAAGCATAGCGATAACCAACCAGCATATGACAAATCTCGTAAGGAATCTGATGGACTACTTTAAGCATGAGAGCGGAAAAGCGGCATATATTCTTCAGGACTTCGACATTGCAGATATATGGGAAGAGATAATGACGAATATCTCTTTCACGCTTGAGGAAAAAAATCTGTCTCTTAACACAAACATATCCGAATGCGGAATAAGAATCTGCGCAGACAGGACGAAGATATCAAGGGCAATAATCAATCTTCTGAGCAATGCAATCAAAATATCCGAATCCGGCTCGCAGATAGACCTTTTAATAAATGAGGACAAGGACAAGGCGTCAATATCCGTAAGGGATTACGGAAAAGGAATAGATAAAAGCAAGACAGAAGAAATATTCCGAAAATTTTCACAGCTCCCTTACGGCGACAGGACTCAGGAAGGGACAGGGTTAGGTCTTTATATAGTCAAAAAAATAATAGAAGGACACAATCAGACGATAAGCGTGAAATCCGAAGAGGGAAAAGGAACGGAATTTTCATTCACTCTTAATCTGAGCAAATCGGAAAAAATATGAACGCAAATCCTGAAACAATACGAATAGCAATAGCCGACGATCATAATCTCTTCAGGGAAATGCTCTATAGTCTGTTAAGCGAAGAGGATGACATGGATGTCGTCGGAGAGGCATGCAACGGCCTTGAGGCATCAGAAATCTGCAAAAACCTGAAGCCGGACATAGTCATACTTGACATAAATATGCCTGTAATGGACGGGCTTGAAGCGCTCAGGGAAATACGGAAGGCTCCTCAGCCTCCAAAAGCCATAATACTGACGGCAATAGAAGACGATGACTACATATTCAAGCTGATAAGGGAAGGGGCTGCCGCATATCTTCTAAAGGACACAACCCCGAAGGAGATGATAAGGACAATAAGGGCAGTCCATTCAGGAGATTCGGTAATACAGCCAAGGCTTATGAAAAAAATACTCTGCGAATTCTGCAAGCTCTCAGAGCAGAGCGAAGCGTTCAGAGAACAGCCGCATAAACCCTCGCCGCCGGCAGATATAGGCTCACTGACAGACAGGGAGAAGCAGGTTCTGGAGCTCGTCGCAAAAGGAATGAACAACAGGGAGATATCATCATCCCTATTCATATCCGAAGCGACGGTAAAAACCCATGTCGCAAACCTTATGAGCAAGCTCGACAAGCGAGACAGGGTCGAGCTTGTACTGTACGCTCTGAGATCCGGATTTTCAATCCTTTAAAAGAAGAAAAAAATGGAAGAAAAAAACGAAACAGGAAAATGCCTGTCATGCGGCAAAGAGCTTCATGACAAAAGGCCGTACTGCATGGAATGCAGGCGTAAAAAGGAACTTGAAAGAAGAATAGCGGAAAAGGAGACTGAAAAAGCCGCTCCGAAAAAAATGTCAGCCGCAGCCATATTCACGGCAGCAGTAGCATTCATGGCATTAGCCGTATTCGGGATATCATTTTTCATAGCCTCCTCAGCACCAAAAACAGAGGAAGATGGAACAGGAAGCATCATAATAGAAAGCGAGCCGTCCGGAGCAGACGTAGTCTCACTTGACGACAGCTTCCCGAACGGCAAGACCCCGCTAAAGGCAGAAAACCTGAAAGCCGGAAAGATATACAAATTCACGGTAAGCCTTTCCGGTTGCGGAAACGCCAATGAAATCTCCGGAGTAATGGCAGAAAAGGACAAGACTGTCACATATAAGGAAATCCTTGAAAAGCAGGGATCCATATCCGTAAATTCAATGCCTCCCGGAGCATCCGTATACATAGACGGGGTAAAAACGGAATATGTTACACCAGCCGAAATAGCCAATGTTCCGGAAGGCTCCAAGAAAATAAAATTCGTATTTTCACAGGACAACATATATGAATGCGAATGTCCGGTAAAATGGAAGGAGACCTCCCATCTTTATATAATAGAGGACAGGGAAAAATCAGGAATACAATTCAGTATTCCTGACGGCATTACCGTATCGGCAGACGGCAAGGAGCTTGGCAAGACGCCACTCCCTCCGATAATGCTTGATGAGGGGGCGCATGAAATAGCGCTCTCGTCTGACGATTTTGCTCCGATGTTCGACATCGTAATGACGGAAAAGGGAAAAGTCCTGACATATTCTCCTGACATAAAAAATTACGGGACTCTCGAGATAAATGCCGACAGGAGGGCATATCTTTTAAGCGGCGGAGAACAGCTCGCCCTTCCTGCAAAGGTAAGATGCAAGCCCGGCGAAAAATTTATAGCGGAAGTAATCGGAGATGACGGGACGTCATGGAAGCAGGGCTTCATGCTAAAAGAGGGAGAGCGCAGAAAGGTAACGGCAGCTCTTCCCGAACCTCCGGCTCCAATAGCTTACGAGCCGCCTTCATCGGCATCATATTCATCCCCTGCCCCTATTACGGACTTCTCCGGATTTAACTGTGATGCCTATTTCCCGCCGTCACAATGGATAAAGACGGAGGACTTCAATGAAGATGTTGACATGGACGGAGAATCGGAAAAAATAATAGGACTGAAGAGTCTTGGTGAAAGAGGGCCGGGAGGCCAGAGCAAAATATACGCCTTTCTTATAAAAAAGCATGACGGACAGTTCTATGACAGAATACCGTTAAGAAATCCAAGGCTCGGATGCCTTGGTGAGGGAGAGCTGATATCGCTTGAAGTAATCAAGGCCGATCAGTTCGGATACAGGGAAATAGCATATTCCGTAGGCACGGCAAAAGACGGAATAACCCAGAAGGGGGCATTTGCCATCTATAAAGGACAGTGCTACAGCCCCTCATGGGCATCAAGATAAAAAAAATCCACAGAGATTTTTCTCTGTGGATTTTTTTTATTTCGCACGCCTCTTATTTTTCAAATCCTCAACCGCCATATAGAATGCAGGCAGGATAAGAAGAGTGAAAAGCGTTGAAGTGGCAAGTCCGCCTGTAAGAACTATTGCAAGAGGCTTCTCTATCTCTGAGCCTGCCGAATTTGCAAAAAGAATCGGAATCAGGGCAAGCACCGTACAGAGTACAGTCATAAGCTTGGGTCTGAGCCTGTCAGTGCTTGCAAGCTTTATTGCCTCGTTCTTCTCATATCCTTTTTCAAGAAATTCCCGAGTCTGGGAGAAAAGGACAAGGGAATTCTCAATAGCAATTCCGAAGACCGCAATAAAGCCGACTCCTGAAGAAACATTTATCGTCTCACCAAAAAGCAGGAGCGATATTATTCCTCCAATCAGGGCGCTCGGCGCCGTAAGAAGTATTATTAGCGATTCGGACAGGGTTCCAAGCACAAGATATATTATCGCAAACACGGCAATAAGGGCAAGAACTGAAGCATAGCCGAGAGCCTTCATAGCCCTCTGCTGGTTTTCATACTGGCCTGCAAATACCACCCTGAAATTTTTGGCTATTCCGGCATCCCGTATTTTTTCCGCAATTTCGGAAACAATGCCTGAAAGAGAGCCCTTTTCTATGGAGGCATTTATATTGGTCATCCTGCTCATGGCCTCTCTCCATATCACGTTAGGGCCTTCCGTCAGCTCTATGTCGGCGACCTGTGAAAGCGGAATCTTTCTTCCGTCAGGAGCGTCAATAAGCAGCCTGCCAATAGCCTCGGCATCGTTCCTCTGCTCCGCCTCAGCCCTGACAAAAACGCCGTACGACCTCTGATCCACCCAGACCCTTGTTACCTCCTCTCCTCCGGCAGCAAGCCTGATAACCTCGGATATGTTTCCGACCGAGATTCCGTATGAGGCGGCAGCCTCCCTGTCAATCCTGATCTGAAGCTGGGGAATTCCAGCAGCCTGATTAAGATTGACGTCAGCAAGACCTGCGGTCTCCCTCATAATATTGCGGAGCTTTACCCCTTCGGACTGAAGCTCGGCAGGATCGTTCCCGAAAATCTTAACCTGAAGAGGAGCAGGAGTGCCTTCCATGCTTTCGTCAATTTTCAGCTGCAGGGGCTGGGTAAATGCGACGGCAACGCCTGGAATTTTTTCAATCCTGTCCCTGACCTCCTTCTTTATCACATCCACCGAAGCAGTCCTTCTGCCTCTCGGTACAAGGTTAACGATTATTTCACCTGAATTTACGGGAAGCACGCATCCTATAGCCCTTTCGCTTCTTCCGTTTCTCCTTATGACCTTCTCGACATTAGGATTTGACATCAGAATCTGCTCTATCATTGAGGTTATCCTGTCATTTTCCTCAAGAGAGGTCTCAGGAGATGCTGCGGTGGAAATGACCCATGCGCCCTCATCCATCTTCGGCATGAAATCCCTTCCGGGGATAAGAAGCAGGAAAAGCGACGCAACCATAATGACATTTCCGGCAACAGATACCGCCATCCTGTTCCTTATGACCA
>JAKSUM010000071.1 GCA_024409025.1 bacterium
AAGAAAGAGATTTGATAGATATAGGATAAAGTCCGCCGCCGTTAACTTTGCTGTATGCAGGGGGGCTTTGAGAAAGATTCTGTCTGGATACACCGGCTCAAAGCCTGAAGATATAGTGTTTAATTATGCTGAATCAGGGAAGCCTTCGGTTAATGGCATTGAGTTTAACATGTCTCATTCGGAAGGCTCATGCCTTATTGCCGTTTCAGACATTCCTGTCGGTATCGACCTTGAAAGGATCGTGGAAAGGGATTTTGATAATATCTCTAAGCGATATTTCTCAATTGCCGAGCATAAGCAAATTATGTCTTATAATAGTCCTTCGCTCCTGTTTTACCGCTCATGGTGCATGAGGGAGGCGTTTGCCAAGCTCTGCGGAAGGAAGCTTTCTGAGATTATGTCTGAAAACTACGAGTTTGACAGTGAAAAATTGTCTCTTGGCGGATGTGGAGGAGTCTTTTTTTCAAGCCTTCCTTTTGACGGGTTCTGCTCGGTCGTATGCCAGCATGAGGGTATTCCTCCTGTTCTTTATTTTCCCAAATTCTGAATAGCATTTCCAAAGCTTATAAGACCCGATATATTGGCTTTTTTGCAAATAAAAAAAACGGAGATTCTAAATCTCCGTTTTTTTATTTGATTTTATTATGCGTTGTATGAATCAAAGAGGCTCATTGCCTGCTCTGCTGAAGCGATTCTGTTAGCCATGTTGGGAGTTCCGGGCTTCTCGAAATCGTTGCAGAAGATCTGGGCTGCTTCTGCTGCGCTGCCGGCATTGTTGAGCTTGTCTACGAGAGCAGGGCTCATCTGGGTGGCAAGGTACTCGAGCTGTACGCCGAGGTCGCCTACGGACTTGCCTTCAGACTTTGCAAGGTCATAGAGGCCTTCCTTGTAGCCGGAATAGGTGTACTGGACGATTCCGTAGCCGGCGCTGTCATGGATGAAGTTGTCTCTTGAATAGGCTCCGCTGTCTACTGCGTCAGTGTAGGACTGATCCGTGTATCCGAGAGATGACTCGTATGAGTTCTGGAGGTTCGTCGCACTGTAGCCTGATTCCTGAGCCATGTTGCCCATTACGCCTGCGATTGCAGTGTCATTGAGGCCGAAATCCTTGAGGTAGTTGTAGATCTGCTCCTGAGCCGTGTCACCCTTGAGGTCGTCAGATGTGGGGGCATTGGGGTTGACAGATGCCGGTGCTCCGCTGCCTGCGTTGCCTGCATCGCCTACTGCTCCGTTTCCGCCGGCAGGGGCTGCTCCGCCGCCACCATTACCGCCGTTACCGCCTACAGGGGCTGCTCCGCCGTTACCGCCGCCGGCATTGCCGCCACCGGCATTACCGCCGCCATTGCCGCCGGCTGCCTGCTGCTGTGCTGCCTGAGCTGCTGCAGCTGCTTCCTGAGCCTGTCTCTGGGCTTCGAGCTGCTGGTTTATTGCCTGCTGATGTGCATGGTTGGTGTTTCTGGTATCCTGAACGCTGCCGAGATCATCTTTGAGATCCTGGATGTCATCCTTGAGCTCCTGCATTGCTTCTTGGTTTGCACCATATCTGCTGGCGAGCTCCTGCATTCTTTCCTTGTCGCCGCTTGCCTGAGCTTCTTCCATCTCAGCCTTAATCTGCTCCTGCTCTTCCTGAAGCTTTTTGAGCTCTTCGGCTTTTTCTTTGATTTCTTCTTCTATATCCTTCTGCTGTGCTGCGAGCTCTTCGTCTTCGCCCTTAAGCTCGTTGAGTTCCTCTTCAGGAGTTTTCTTCTTTTCTTCGGCTTCTTCTGCTTCCTTCATGGCATCGCGATTTACGGGATTGGTTTCCTCTGTCTCTTCAGCCTTGGCTTCTTCTGAAATTTCAGTCTTGTCAGCTGCCGCTGCGGCTGTCTTTTCAGCTGCTTTTGAGGATGATGCCTCTGAAATCTTTGAAACTTCGTTAGCTGAGTTGGCTGATGTTAATGCGCTGGGCTGATATGACTGTACAGCTGATGCTGCTGCTGATGCTCCGGCTCCGATTGCGTCTACTGCCATTGTAAATTCCCCCTGTAATAGTTTATTTTAACCTGAAACAGTCAGGTTTTTAATTTAATCCTATTATATCACGCTTTGATTTTTTTAACATTATATCAATTGTAAATGTTTTGTTAATAAAGTTAATATTTTATTGTGAAATATGAAAAAAATAAGATTAAAGGGTTTTTGCTTTTTTTGCGAAGAATTCCCATCTGATTATGAATAATATATGCTCATTACTTGATATTGGACCTGATGATTTTACCGTTATTACAGGCAGTGGCGGGAAGACCCATCTTATGCACCTTATTGCAATGAATCTTCCTGGAAATGTATGGCTGACATCTACCACAAAGGTTTCTGAAAAATATGAAAAGGATTTTTGTTCATGCCTTGTCAAATGCCCTTATCCGGAGAAGATTCCTGAATCACCTCCGTCAAGGCTTTCCTTTTTTTATTCAAATGAATGTTCCGGAGGGGCAAAGCTTAAAGGGGCATGCCCCCATATTATTGCGTCTGAATTATGGAAAGGCGGAAAAAATCCGGTAGTATGCGAGGCTGACGGCAGCAGGAATCTGCCCCTTAAAAATTATTCCATTTATGACAGGCCTCTTTCCGGATTTGAAACAAGGCATATTGTCTGTGTCAGCGTTTCGCCTCTTGGGGAGGAGGCTTCACAGGAAAATATCCACAGATATATGCTCAGGCCATGGCATGGAATTATTGGCTGGCCTATGATATGCGATATGCTTTTTTCTAAAGGAGGGTATATGGATATTCCTCTTGCTGAAAAGGCATGTCTTGTAATCGGAGGCATTAATTCAAAAATAAAGCATGAGGCGGCCGTAAAAATTGCATCAGAGCACAAGAGGATTTATCCTTTAGGCAGATGTCTGATGAGGGGGAATTTTTACGGTGAAACGGAAGGATGGTGGCATTTTTATGAATAGCAGGCTTTCGCTTGTTTTCGCTGCGGCGGGCATGTCAAATAGGATGGGGGTTCAGAAACAGCTTATGCGGCTTTCCGATGGACGCTCACTTGCAGAATTTTCCCTTGCAAATTATCTTAAAATCGGATTTTCGGAAATTAAGGCTGTTATCGGCAGTTCGAGAACTGAGGTTGAAGGCGCTCTCAGCCGATTTGACGATCCGAGAATAAGCTTTATTTTTAATCCTGATTATGAGAAGGGGCTCGGGACATCCGTGGCGGCCGGAGTAAGGGCCCTGTCTGAGGACTCTGACGGATGCATGATTGCCCTTGCTGATATGCCGTATGTCACTTCCTCAATGCTTGAAAGTCTTGTTTCCTGTTGGGAGAAGGACATAAAAAAGATTGCCGCCCCCTGCTTTGAAGGCAGGCGCGGCAATCCTGTCATTTTCCCAAAATCATGCTTTGAGGAGCTTGCCTGTCTGTCCGGAGACAGGGGAGGGGCTTCCGTAATAAAAAGCAGACCGGAGCTTCTTTATCTTGCGGAAATGGATGACGGAGGCTTTTTAAAGGATATTGACTTTCTTGACGAATGGCATATATTCGAGGATTATGCTGAATCACGCCAATAATATGATTGGGGAATCTTGCCGCTATCTTGCCGCAGTCCCCTGAGAACCTTCACTCTGCAGGAATGTGGATACTGCCGTTGTTTTTTGTGCAAGGAAGAGCAGCTCAGGATATATTTCGTCAGCCATTGTAAACATATATGTCATGCATCTTTTGAAATCGTCATAGGAGATATACTTCATTGGCAGTATTGATGACATGAATATTTCGTCTCTCTTGTTCAGTCCCATTGTTATGTCGTCAGTAACATAATTGAGCCTTAGCAGGTGATACCATACCTTTTCCCTGCATACGTCCCTGACTCTTTCCAATACAGGCATTACGAACCGTACTGATGATGATGTCAGCTCTACATATATATCGTAATCTTTAGCTCCGCCCTCATATTTCATCATCCAGAGGCAGGTGTCAGCTTTTTCAAACTGTATGCCCATTGTCTTCATATATCCTTCAATGGTGCTTTCCTGCACTTCTATCTCTGATATGGGAGCGCCTCCGGGAACTGCGAATGACGGATCGTCCATTGGGTTCATCTGCATGGGATCCATTGGATCCGGCTGTCTCATTACGGGATCATCGCCGTATCCCTGAGGCTGCTGCCCCATCTGCTGAGGATCTCTTCTTCTGTCTGATTCCGGAGCAGGAACGTTATAAACCCCGCTCTTTCTCTGCTGCTCCTGCCATTCCTGAATGCCTCCTGCCGGCATTTCAAATTCCCATACGCCTCCTCCGCCCGGAAGGGACTGATGGGGATTCCTGCCGCCGCCCCGTCCGCCTTCTCCGTGTCCGTCTCCGCCGTAGCCTCCAGAGCTGCCGTTTTCCGGATAGTCATCGTCCTTGGAACCGCCTCCGAATATCCTTAATATTTCGTCCATTTTTCCCTCCGGGTGGTGAGTCTTTTCTTTACAAAAAAAATTCCTGCAGAATATTAAAAATCCTGCAGGAATTGCTCGTAGACTAAGAATCGAACCTGTAGATCAGGAGAGTCCCTGTCTCTTTGTCGTAAGCGCAGAATGTATAGTTTAGAATATCTCCCTTTGTGTTTTTTGATGCCTCCGCAGGCGTCCTGTCCAAGAACATAATGCCTTCATATAAGGATTTTGTTCCGTTCTCGCCATTAAGATGCCCCTCTATGAACCTGATTTTTGTTCCTGTCTTCCCGGATAGTGATTTGTCTGCTTCTTTTGCCGAGAAGCTTCCAGGAGTCCATCCGCATGAGGATGACTTTATAAGATTCATGGCTTTTTCCGCATCCTCGTCCGACAGCCTGATTATGTATATTTCGCATCCGTCGCCGTTCAGGCCCACTGTATTTATTGAATGCTCTGATATTTTTGACTTGCCCGACAGCTCTATTCCTGTTTCGCTTTTTATTGAGGAAACTGCTTCCTTGCTTATTCCGCATCCGGCAAGGAGCATTATTGATGATAAAAGTATTGCTGTGAGTATTGTTTTCATTATACTATTACTCTTGGTATAAACGGACTTATTCTTGTTGTTACCTCGTAATTTATAGTGTCTGATATGCCTGCAAGGAAATCCGCTGTTACGGAGCTGTTTCCGCAGCTGCCTATGAGGATGACTTCATCCTCTCTGGAGGCATCCTTTATATGGCTTACGTCAATCATCGACATGTTCATGCATATTCTGCCTATTACTGGGGCTTCAATTCCCCTTACTATGACTTTTGCCGAATTGGAATATTTTCTGCAGTAGCCGTCATTATATCCTACTGGTATTATGGCTATCCTTCCGGGTCTTGTTATTGCATGGGATCTTCCATATCCGACAGTGTCTCCGGGCTTTACATCTTTGACCTGCGCGATTCTCGTCTTCCATGACAGTACCGGCTTCAGCTCTCCTGCCATATTGGATTTAAGTGACGTGATAAGTGTTTCCTTTGATGGCCACATTCCGTACATGCTTATTCCGGATCTTATCATTTCAAAATAGGTGTCAGGGAAAAGCAGTCCTGCTGCAGAACATGCTATGTGCCTTAACGGATTGTATTTTTTCATGAATGGGGCGCACATTTTTTCAAAGGTGTCTCTCTGCTCTTTTGCAAAATCATGACTGACGGTGTCCTCTATATTTGCAAAATGGGAAAATATGCCCTCTACTCTGAAATTTTCATGCTCTGAAAGCCATGCAAGAAGCTCTTGAGTCTCTTCCGGCAGAAATCCCAGTCTTCTAAGTCCAGTGTCAAATTTGAGATGTATTTTAAGAGTTTTGGTTCCTATCGTTTCGGCTACCGCCTTGAGCTGGTCAAGCGAGGATATACATATTGAAAAATCATGCCTTGCTATATCGTTGAACTCCTCGGCCATGACATAGCCCATGATGAAAATCGGAAGCTTGATTCCTTTTCCGTAAAGATGCTTGGCTTCCTGCAGTGAGTATACTCCGAGCATATCGGCGTTTCCGCATTCCTGAGCAAGAAGAGCCGTCTCATAAAGCCCATGTCCATATGCGTTAGACTTTATGATTGCCATTATTTTTCTGTTGTTGCCGGCAAGCTTCCTGAAATGCTCCATATTGAAGCGGTATGCTTCCCTGTTTAATTCGACCCATGTAAGATGATTCATTGTTTTTCTTTCCTATATTTTTTTTGCCGCTTTATTATATATCAACATTTTTTTTTAGACAATACTGATTTTTTCATTTGAACCTCTCACGGCTAAATTCATGAGGCTTTGGGCGTTAAATAAAAAAGCCGGCTTATTTAAGCCGGCCATGTCGTGTTTACTGCCTTTTTTCAATGTCCGAAAGCATTTGGACTCTGACGGCATGTCTTCCTCCGTCAAATGCCGTCTCGAGCCATGCTTTTGCTGTTTTTTCCGCATTTTCTGCTTTTTCACGGCTGAACGGCCTTCCGGAAAGGGCGAGAACATTTGCATCATTATGTCTTCTTGACATTATTGCGCTTTCGGGATCATGTACAAGCGCGGCCCTTATTCCATTAACCTTGTTTGCGGCTATGGATATGCCTATGCCTGAACCGCATACTACTATTCCCTTGTCTGCTTTGCCTTCTGCGACCTCCCCGCCGACAGCCTCTCCGCATTCAGGAGAACCTGCCCTTGCTTCCGCATCGCCTGTTCCGAGATCATGTACCTCATATCCGTTTTTTTCAAGCCATGCCGCAAGATGGGCTTTAAGCTCATAGCCAGCATGATCTGATCCTATTGCTATCTTCATTCGCCTCTGCTACTCAAAATGTGTTCAAATATACTCAAACACATCGAGATATTGTAAGTT
>JAKSUM010000072.1 GCA_024409025.1 bacterium
AAATCCAATGTAAACAGGGCTTCTGATTTCAATCATGGTATACTCTCTTTTTCAAAGGATTCTTTAGGAATTACGTTTGAGAGAAAAAACGATCCTAATATGCCTGAGATGGGAGGGCATAATATCGTTATCATTATTCTTGCAATCATTTTCATTGTTGATTTATGGAATTCCGTTGATTTGGGAGCTTTGCTTATTATTGCCTTGGTTATTGTCGGTGCCGCTGTCGCATGGTTTTCTCAGCGCCGAAAGCATACCATGCGTATTTCCAATAGCAGCTTTGAAATATTAAAAAAGAATACTTTCGGAGTAGTCTCAAAAGACCTCTCATGCGATATTTCGGAAGTAGATTACGTCTATGCGTTTGAAAAGGCTCCTGAGCACAATAAGGAAGGCTCGAAATTTTTCATAAATATAGTATTTAAAAATTCGTCAAGGCCTATTATGTCTGTCTTTGAGAATATTGATGTTGCGACAGCTGAGTTTATATCTGACAATGCCAATATTGAGATTGAGTCAAGAAATGGATTCGGGCTTTAGCTGTTAATTTTTTTAATGTTCGCTTGATTATAATAATATAATATTTTAATAATAACCAGAATAATAACCAGAAAATTAGTTAGGAGGGTCGCGTGAATATTATTGGTGGAAGTAAAAGGATGATAAAGGATATTTTCCAGCATAATTTTTCAATACCTAAAAAGTACGTTCTTGAACAGACTGCGGGCAGGCTTTTTGTGGCAAAGAAGGGGAGTTTATTTATTCCTAAGGTCGAGATTACAGTTACTCCCGGAGGAATTGAAACAGTAGTCGGAAATAAAAAATCATATTATGAAAGAAATTCAATAAAGCAGCTCTTTTACAAGGGCTATTTCGTTATGAGGCAGACGGAGATAAAATTTATTTTTAATAAAGTCTTAGTCTATGACCTTGAAATGGTTGTAAGCGATGCATCAGGCGATAGGAGGGTTGAGCTTTTAAAAGCCGTGCCTTCTGGATATTTTACCAGATTTATAGAGCAGGAGTCTGAAAAGATTCTGTGCATTGATGATTGCTTGGTTGAAGGGGAGTATGATTTCAATAAAAAATCCAACAATGATATTTCTGCTCCCGACGCAAAGGCTGTCGGTTTTTCAAAGAATAGCGCTGAAGTCGTATTCGAACGGAAAAATGATCCGAATATAGCAAATGCCGATATGTACAAGATTTCATTGGTAATCACTGCTGCGGTGATTTTGTTGATTATATCCGATAGTATGCCTGTTGCACTTGTATTTACCGCCCTGTCCTGTATATTTTATTTTTGGCAGTTCAAAAAAGATACTCTGAGTATTAATGATAATTGTTTTGAGGTTGTAAAAAGAAATACCTTTGGCATGAAAAAGACTGTGCTGTCTGCCAAGCTTTCTGAAATAGATTATGTTCGGTCATTTGAAAAGGCTCCTGATAGCGACCGACAGAACTCATGCTTTATGATAAATGTAGTTTTTAAGAATAATAGCAGGCCTCCTATGAGCCTTTTTAATAATGTAGATGCTCATTCAGCCGAATTCATCGCAGACACTGTAAATATTGAGCTTGAGTCAAAAAATGGATTTGGACTGTAGCTGTTAAATCATTTAACTGTTTACTTTAATATATTTGAGGTTTTGCCGATGAAAGATAGGATGATGAAGAATATTTCCGGAAATTGCTTTGCGATGCCTAAAAACTTTATTGAAAGGACAGATCAGAATATCGCTGAATTTGTTGCAGATCGTATTAATGCCGAGATTTCTATGAGACGTAATAACTGATAAAGAAAAAACAGCTGAATTTCCAGCTGTTTTTTTTATTCGTATTTATTCCGTATCAAAAATCGTTATGCTTCATTATGTATTGAAGTATTCCGCTTGCCCCAGGTTTGCTTTCAAGACGCAGCATTTTCTTTAGGCCTTCTCCATATACTCCGTCTTCCCTTTGGGCTTTCTGCTTATAATATTCGTCCTCGCCGAGGCTCATGAAAAGCTTGTATTCGCACCATACCGCAAAACCCTCTGACAGTATTAGCGACGGGTTTCTTTTCCCGTATTTTGTCATCCATGAATGCGCTCCCTCATGAACAAGGGTTGAGAGAACCTCAAGCCTCGGCATGCCTTTCTGTATCTGTATTGACATTCCTGACGAGTACTGTATGAATAGACCTACCGTATTTCCCTGCCCGTAGCTTTCAGGTGTCTCATTCCTCCTGTATCTTGAAAAATCCTGATTCATGTTTATTCTGTCCGAAAAATATACTCTGTCAGGAGATATGGGCAATGTAAGTCCTATTTCTGATTTTAAGAATGATTTAGCCTCATAATAGAGCTCTCTAAGTTCGGATGCTGTTGTTACCAGATCTTTGGCGCAGTATTCGCATGTCGTGTATGAGCCGTTTCTTGAGCCTCTTCCTTTTGGTACCGGCATTCCGCATGTCATGCATTTGTCCTTATATTTATTATTGCATGAAATGCAGAACGGCATGTTGTTGTGCGTCTGGTAATATTGCCCCTGAAGGGGAGTGCCGCATACAGAGCACTTAAGCTGTTCCTGCTCGTTTTTCTGCTGGTTGAGGAGCTTCCAGTAGCACGTCTCGCATATTTTGCCTTGATCTGTCATGCCGTATCTGCCTGTTATTTTTGTTCCGCACATTACGCATTCTGCCGCCATTGCCGGAATAGATGAAATAATAAGCAATAGTAATGCCATAAATGCAATTGTTTTGAATTTCATAAATACATCCGTGTTTAGTGTTATTTTTTTTATCTCCATTCTCCGTTTTTCCGGTTTTTCCCTTTGGCTGGCCTTTCACGGCACATTGGCAAATCCTGATAATCACTGTTCTGAGGATTGGGGTTGCATGTCTTGGAAAGAATGGCTGTAATAAAAAAAACAGCCTATAGAAGCAGGCTGTTTTTAATTTTTAGAATATTTCAGGGCATTCCTCGCCATATGTCTCTCTGTATCTTGCTTTAAATTCTTCAGGAGTGAATTCGTGCGTGGCAGGGGCATCCTGTTCCACAACATAGACGGCTGTAATGTTTGCTATTTTTGCCATATGTTCATAGTCAAGGCCTTTGACATATCCTGTTATGAATCCGGATCTGAAGGCGTCACCGGCTCCTGTCGGGTCTGCAACTCTTAAAGGCTTGGCGCTTTTTACTGTTATTTCCCCTTCTTTTGTTATGATTGAGCAGCCTTCCGAGCCCATTGTCTTGACGATTGTTTTTGTCAGGTCAAGGAGCTCCTCTATTGTCTTGCCTGTCCTATGGAGTATTACGCTGAGCTCATAATCGTTTACGATTGTAAAGAGGGAGCCTTCTATACTTGAGAGCATGTCCTCTTTAGTCAGTCTTGGAAGCTGTTGCCCCGGATCATAGATAAATGGTATTCCCAGCTCTCTGCATTCCTTGCAGTATTTTATCATTGCGTCAGGTGCGTTAGGGGATATTATGGCTATCTGTATGTCTTTGTAGTCAATGTCCTTGAATGATACAAGAGAGCCCTTTGACATTGCTCCTGAATAGAAGCCCGTTATCTGATTTGAATTCCTGTCTGTCGTTATGAAGCAGTTTGCCGTATATTCGTCTTCTATTATCTTTATGAGCGAGGTGTCAACGCCGCGTTTTCTGAGCCATTCGTCAAACTCTCCGAAATCTCTCCCTGCCGTAGCCATAATGGAAGGCTTCTGCCCTAAGAGCGCTATCGAGTAGGAAATATTGCTGGCGCATCCGCCTCTCATTTTCTTCATATCTTCCACTAAAAAGCTTACGTGTAGTTTTGACAGATGCTCAGGAAGTATATGCTCCTCAAGTACGCCTGGGAATTGCAGAATATGATCAAATGCTAGAGAGCCTGTTATTATAATTGACACGTCGGAACTCCTGAAAAGAAAATTATTATGTTTATTGTTTTTAATGTGATTTTCTTTGCTGATTCTGTTTTTCCTGCTTTTTAAGACCGGTTAATAATGATATTACCTAATTATATATAAAGTTTTATGACGTATTTGCATTGTAACAAAGGTTTTCATTAAAAAATGTGGTATTATTAAGAGTTGGTGGATAATATGACAGAAAAAAAATATATGATTAATGACGAAGAGCTTATATACGGCCTTATGACTGCCGAGTTCTCCGGAACCGAGCTTCCGGACGGCTTTTTTGACAGGCCTTATGGCGGGGTTATTCTTTTTGCCAAGAATATAGGTTCTCCAAAGCAGCTTAAATGCCTTATTGCAGACATTAAGGAAAGGGCTGGAAGGGATATCCTTATCAGCGTTGATCAGGAGGGAGGCTCTGTTACCAGAGTTAATTTTCCGGATATGACGCCTTTGTCTGGAAATATGGCCATCGGAATGTCCGGTTCGGAGCGTCTTGCCTTTCTTAACGGCGTTATATGCGGAAGCGAAATACGGGATTTCGGATTTAATGTGGATTTTGCTCCATGTGCGGATATCAACTCCAATCCCGACAATCCTATAATAGGCGTTCGTTCCTTCGGTGAAGATCCGGATAAGGTGTCCTGCATGACGGCGTCCTTTCTGAAAGGGCTGAAAGCCGGCGGAATAATTCCATGCGCGAAGCATTTTCCAGGACATGGCGATACTTCATTTGACAGCCATCTGACTATGCCTGTAAGCCATAAGACGTACGGCGAGCTTGAAGAATGCGAGCTTATTCCTTTTGTCTCGGCAATCAGGGCTGGAGTGCCCATGATTATGACCTCACATATAAGTTTTCCGTCAGTTGACCCAAGCGGTCTTCCTGCGACTCTTTCGAAAGACATACTAACAGGCATTCTCAGAAATAGGCTTGGATTTGACGGTGTTATAATTACTGATTCCATGGCTATGGACGGAGTAAGGAAGAAATTCGGATACGGGAGAGCCTGTGCCCTTGCGCTCAAGGCCGGAGCTGACATGCTGATTGCATGCGGCTCGGAAGACCACAGAAAAGAGGCTTTTGACGAGATTAAAAAGGCTGTTGACTGCGGAGAGATAGACAGGGATGCCCTTGTCAGGTCTTTTGCAAGAATAAAAAGCATGCTTGCATCAGTTCCTGAAGGCATCAGGGCGGAGAATCCCTTGGCAATTTCTGAAGAGACTGCGAGAAGGGCTATTGAGATAAGAAAAAATATAAACGGTCTTTTTGGGAGAAAATTTGAAAAAACCCTGATAATATGTCCTGAAAAATTCAAGCTTTCCCCCCACAGCGCTCCTACGGAAAATCCGTATTTTGCCGATTATATGCCTTATGCGGACAAAGAGTTTTTTGATATCGATACCGGAAGGAGAGATGCCAAGGCAATTTTCCGAAAAGCCGAAGCTGCGGACAGGATTATCCTGATTATATCGTTAAACGGGAGGCTGCAGGGACCTCAGAAGGATATTGCGGATTCTTTAAAGCCTTATGCGGAAAAAACAGCCGTAATATCATCGCACAGCCCTTATATCGAGAAGGATTTGAAATGGGCAGCAGCATATATGAATTCTTTTTGCGGGGGAAGACTGTCTATGAAGGCTGCCGCCTCTGCCTCTGACGGAATATTGTAAATACTGGAGTTGGCTATATGGAAGAAAATACTGACAGCATCATAAATGAAGACATAAAGCAGATGCAGGCCATAACTGCCGTTATCTGCGAAAGACTAAAAAATGAGGACGGGATAAAGGAAGAAAGCAAGGAAATTATCGCTTACAGGATGGCTGAGATGATGACGGCCGCAAAGCATATGTACACCGAGGCTCTTCCTATGATAACTGATGACGAATCAAAGGAAAGCGCATTCGATATGATTGCCAGATTCCGTCTCCATTATATGAATATATGGGATATGATTCAGGAATTTGAAGAGGCTTTCATGCAGTCCATAGTTGCTGATGAGGGGGCGGAATTTGCAAATCCTGATGATGATGAAAATTGCACAGCTTATGACGAATCCGCTGACGGCAGCTTATATGAAGAGCATGAATGCTGCTGTGGGGAAGACGGCGATTGCTCCTGTGAGGAGGATGGCGGCTGTTCCTGCGGACATTGCGGTCATTGACTTTAATTATAGAGCTTGTGTCTCGGAAAGGGGATAATTTTATGGCATGGGATTATACTGATAAACTGAAAGAGCATTTCTTCAATCCTCTTAACATACTTGAAGTTTCTGAGGAAGAATATAACGCTGACGGAGTTGGAGAGGTCGGCAATATTAAATGCGGCGATATGATGAGGTTTTATATCAAGGTCGGAAAAGACGGCGATAAGGACATAATAAGCGACTGCAAATGGAAGACATACGGCTGCGCTTCAGCAATAGCCAGTACCTCTGTCCTTTCCGATATGGTTATCGGAATGCCCATAGAGGAAGCGGTAAAGCTTGTTCCCAATGATATCGTAAAGGTTTTAGGCGGGATTCCCGAACAGAAATTCCATTGCTCCGTTCTTGGTGATAAGGCATTGAGGGCCGCTGTCGAAAATTACTACGAAAAGACCGGACAGACTGATAAGATTTTCTGGAAAAGAAGAGAGATAATATGCCACTGCCTCGATGTCGACAGGGCTGAGATTGAGTCGCTTTTCCATAATGAGAATGTAAGGACTTTTGAGGAGCTTCAGGAAAGGACAAAAATAGGGACCAGCTGCGGGGCATGTATTGAAAAGGCAAAGGCTCTCCTGAAATCCCTTGAGGAAGAGGACAGCTGTTCTCTTTAGGAGTTGGAATGAGAAGAATATATCTTGATAATAATGCTACCACACACATTGATGAAGAGGTGAAGAGGGCTGCTGTCGAGG
>JAKSUM010000073.1 GCA_024409025.1 bacterium
ATTGCAACAACCGTAATAGAAGTCGGCGTAGATGTTCCAAATGCAACTGTAATGGTCATAATGAATTCCGAAAGATTCGGACTCGCCCAGCTTCACCAGCTCCGAGGGCGGATAGGAAGGGGCGAAAAGGAGTCCGCATGCTTCTTCACAGGAGATATAAAGACAGAAGAGGCAAGAATCCGTATGGAGACAATGATAGGGAGCAACGACGGATTCGCCATAGCGGAAAGGGATCTTGAGCTGAGAGGGCCAGGAGACTTTTTCGGAACAAGACAGCATGGACTTCCGGAATTTCATGCTGCAGATATCGCAGGAGATAAAGAGCTTATGGAGGTATCAAGAAAGGATGCCGCATCCGTGATAAAAAAAATGCCGTCATATTCAGCTCTTCCTGAAGTCCGAAAAGCAATGAAGCTTATATATTCGGATCCTGCCGAAATAATACATTGAGGAAAAACACATGAGAATACAGGGAGGCTCTTCAAGCGGAAGGAATATAAAAGCCCCATCCGCAAAGGACATAAGGCCTACGGCGCAAATGGTAAAGGAAGCCATATTTGACATACTCGCCTCAAAGATAGACGGGGCCTATTTTCTTGACATATTTGCAGGCTTCGGCACTATGGGACTTGAAGCGGCAAGCAGAGGCGCGGCAAAAACGGTATTTGCCGATAAAAACAGATATGCCGTTTCAATCATAAAAGAAAATATCTCGAAGCTCGGTCTAAACGACAAATGCAGCGTTATAACAGCCGATGCGAAAAAAGCAATAGAAACAAGGCTTGAAGGCCCTTTCTCCATAATATTCGCAGATCCCCCGTATGCATTTTCAGAATATGGGACGATTACAAAGGCCATATTTGACAGAAATCTTCTGGCAGAAGACGGAATATTTATAATGGAGCACTATCATAAGACCATAATAGATCCTGCCGGCTTCGAAATATTCAGAACGAAAAAATACGGGCAGACATCGCTTACATTCATGCGAGTCAAAAAGGAAGAATAATGAGAACAGCTGTTTATCCGGGAAGCTTTGATCCGATAACAATGGGTCATATGAATATAATAGAGAGAGCGGCAAAAGTATTTGACGAGGTCATTATCGCCGTTCTTGTAAACTCATCAAAAAACCCTCTTTTCACCATACAGGAAAGAGTGGAAATGGTAAAACAGGCAACATCAAAAATACCGCATGTAAAAGTCGAAACCTTTTCAGGACTTCTCGTAAAATATCTTGAAGAAAAAAATATAAATGTAATAATTAAAGGACTCAGGGCTGTTACGGATTTTGAATACGAATACTCAATGGCCCTGATGAATAAAAAATTAAACCACAATATTGAGACATTCTTCATGATAACGGAAGACAAGTACGCATTCCTCAGCTCAAGCAAGATAAAGGAAATATATAGGCTCGGCGGAAGAGCGCCTGAGCTGCTTCCGGACAATATAGAAAGAATTCTTATAGAAAAAATAGAATCAGCCTGGAAATAACATATAATGAGCATATTCAGAGTTCTTGAAAAAATAGAGGCGGCCCTTATGAAGGCGCCCTTTATCCCCATAATAGGAACAGCATTTATAAAAAGGGATAAGATTATAAGCCTTATAGAAAAAGCCAGAGGCTCTCTGCCGGACGATATGTCCAGAGCGGCTTCAATATCAAAAGAAGCAAGAAAGATACTTGCGGACGCATCAAAAAGCGCATCTGCGGAGACAGCCGAAGCAGAGCGCAAAGCTTCTGAAATAATAGCCTCGGCAAAAGCCGAAGCCAAAAAAGCCGTTGCGAAATCCGAGATAGCCAAAGCCGCCGCAGAAGAGGCGGAAAAGATAATAAAAAATGCAAAGGAAGAAGCTGATAAAATAAAAACACAGGCCCTCGAAGAGCGAGACAGGCTTATAAAGGAAGCTTCCAATCATGCAGGTCAGCTTACATCCCAAGCTGACAGCTATGCAGAAAGAACTCTCGACAGGCTCGAAAATGACGCAAAAAAAATACTGGACATAATATCATCGTCAAGAGCAGCAAGAGAACAGGAAAATGAATAGGTTCATAACCGCCGTATTGACTGCATTAATGCTTCTGTCAAATGCGGCTTTTTTAAATATCAACGACGCCTGCGCGGCAAATAAGACCAGTCAAAAAGCCAAGACGGCAGACAGTCAAAAAAAATCACCATCAAAATCGAATAAGCAAAAAACAGCAAAAGGCAAGGCCCAGTCTGAAAAGAACAGACAGAAGCATAGTGCCGCAGCAAATAAAAAAACAGAGAACAAACAGACAGCCCAACCTCAGCGCAAATCCGGCGGGCAATCAAGGACATCAAGGAAATCCGACATCGAAGAATATCTGAAGCGAATACAGAGGATAGATCCATATGCGGTTATAACCGGATGGTTGGACGACTGGAGGGACGTTTCCATATACAGGAGTCATGCAGGATATCATTTACTATACGACATAGGGCTCCTAAAAGGCTTTGCAGTTCCCTCAGGATGGAGCGGAACGATAGTCGACATAGTCCCATGGGCATCCAACGAATGGGGCATATATCTCGAAACCAAGGAAGGCTATATAATATCATTCGGACACCTCGTCCCAACAGTAAGGATCGGGGCAAAAATAGACCCTGGAATGACTGTCGGAACCGTGTCCGTAAACCATGTGGACATAAAGGTAAGAGACAGACAGGGCAGATATATAGACATAGGCAAGACGTCAGGGCTTCTTGCAATAGATCCGAACGTAATGTTCTATCTTGACAAAAGCAATTACAGTGTAACAAAAATAGACATGAGTAAGGTGATAAAGGCAAAACAATCCGAGATAGCCAAATTGAAGGAAAGCTACGCAATACTTTCCGACTATCTTGAAGCTGAGAACGACATACTGGCCTCCGTAAAGGAAGACACCGAACGAAGCAGGTCAATATATGAGAGCGGCCTGATAAGCAAATCCGAATTGGAAACAAGAGAAAACGAGCAGAAAATCCAGCAGGCAAAGACAGACGACCTTAAAATAAGGCTAAATATACAGAAGCAGAATATTGACGCAATAAGAAAATTTCTGAAAGCCAACAATGCGACAGAGCCTTCAATAGCCAAAAAGGAGAAAAAAATAAAGGACGCCGACAAGGAAAAACTGGCAAAGGCTAAAGCCGAAGCCGAAAAATACAGAGATCTCTACGATCAGGGAGCGGTTCCAAGAAAGACGGCGGAAGAAAAAGAGAGGGAATACAAAAGACTTCAGCTTGAAATAAGGCTGAAGACGGCAGAATAGAAAAAGCAGGCTTTAAAGCCTGCTTTTTTCAGTTAAAATCTAATCCAGATGGCAGGTCTTGCAACCCTGTCTCCGTCTGTTATCTGGGAAACCGGCTCCAAGGAGCCATCGCCTCCGACCGTGCAGACAAAGCCGTCATATGAAGAAGACCTCGTCCTAAGCCACCAAAGGCATGAAGGACCCATTGCATCCTCCCAATTTCTCAACGAGTAAGGCGTCGGAGCGCAAATCCTTTCATTATTGCAAGTGAAATATTTTTTCGCCTCAGCAAGGCTTAGCAGAAAAACAAAATCCCCAGTTTCAGGATGAGGCGCAAAAGAAACACTGCATTTACTGAAGGCATACTCTGAAAAAGGTCCGTTAAGCCACCTTCTGATAGAGCTTTCTCTCCAGTCAACAGTCTTTTCGTCAAATCCCTTCGCCTCAAGACCGTATCTGCTGATTACAAGAGCCCTGCCGTCCTGAATATCAAGAACAATCCATTCAATAGGTCTAACAATGCCGCCGGCAGACTGAGGATATATCCCGAATTTTATGATATCGCCTTTCTTAAGCCCCCTCAAATTAATATCCGTATTATTATTCTGTTCCTTAAAATCAGCAAAACAGACAGCAGGAATAAGCAGCATAAGAATAAGACACATAAAAAATTTCATAAGCTCACCTCAAAACATATTTTAAATAAAAAAATTATCGGGCATCAAAGGGCAAGAATAAAAAAATAAAGAAATACATAAAAAAAAGGAGTCAAAAAAAATCATGAAAAAAGCATTGAAAGCCCTCGCAATCATTTTTGTGGCAGCAATATCCATTGCCATTTGCTCCACAGCCGCATATTCACAGAAAATAATAAATAATGAGGCGGACGCACTGGCAGTATACGCACAGGCAAAAGCCTTTGTTGCAAGATATAAGATGTCAGTCCCGAGAGACGTAATACTGAGGCTTGAGACAGAAGCCCAAATACAGTCCGATTTTTCAAGACAAGGCAGAAGCGGCGCTAATGTGGAAGCATACTATCAGCCTTACGGTCCGGAATGCATATGTATTCCGGAAGGTCTAAGCGAAACCGAATTCTTTGCGACCGCAGTACATGAGCTTACGCATGCCTGGCAGTCATCAGCCTGCCCTATGCAGGACAGATCCTTCAAGGAAGGCCTGTCGTCTTGGATGACCGCGCAGGCATACCAGAGCAAAGGCAGGGTGGATCTTGCAATAAATTACCTGAACTACATCAGCAGGACGGATGCAGTTGAAAACCAGACCGTCAATAAGCTTAATATGATTTTCCGTTCAAAAGGCATAGATGAGGTCATAAATTACGTCACGTCAAACAGCAAATACACAGAATAGCATGTTTTCTCTTGAGACAGAACGCCTTAAAATAATACCTCTTACGACAGAGCTGCTTATATTGTGCAGGCAAACAAGAGGCTTAATGGAAAAGGCTCTTGGCCTTAGAATAACTTCAATGAATCCGGATCCTCCGGAAATGCTTGAAGCTCTGGAAGAAATGATCCGCTCATCCATTGATGATCCTGCCAGATGGAAATGGCATACAAACTGGGAAATAGCGCTAAAATCAGAAAACAGGATAGTAGGAGGAGCTGCATTTTACGGACCGCCAGACTCTGACGGCATTTGTGAAACAGGCTACATAATACAGGAATCATACAGAAACAGGGGCTTTGCATCTGAAGCCGTAAAAGCCATTTCCAGTTGGGCCCTTTCAAACGGAGCCAAAACAGTAAAAGCAGATACGGAAGAATCAAATGCAGGCTCAATAAAAACGCTCCTTAAATGCGGCTTTATTCAGACCTCCAATATTAAAGGAATAATGACGTTTGAAAAACAAGCCTAACAAAAAATCCGGATCGTGGGATCCGGATTTTTTATTCTCCAATATTATTTTTTAGAGCCGCCTGCGCCAATCTGATAATATTCAAATCCGGCATCAGCAAGAATCGAAGCATCATACTGATTTCTTCCGTCAAAAATAACAGGATTCTTAAGCTGCTTTTTTATTTCATAAAAATCAGGAGACTTAAACTCCTTCCATTCAGTTACAAGAATAAGGGCGTCGGCATTCAAAAGGGCCGAATACTTGCTTTCACAGAATTCAACATTAGCGTTGTCACGCAGATAGAATGACTTGGCCTGTTCCATGGCCTTAGGATCATATGCCTTGACAAATGCACCCCTTGAAGTCAGCTCATCAATAATCGTAAGAGCAGGAGCCTCTCTCATATCATCAGTATTAGGCTTGAAGGCAAGTCCCCAGACAGCAAATACCTTGCCGCTTAAATCATCTCCAAAACGTCCAATGACCTTTTTAGGGATAACATGCTTCTGTCTCTTATTTACAGCTTCTACTGATTTCAGGATTTCAGGCTCATAGCCGAAATCAGAGCTCGTCTTTATAAGAGCCTTGACATCCTTAGGGAAGCAGCTTCCGCCATATCCGCATCCTGCATATATGAAATGATATCCTATTCTGGAGTCGCTTCCGATTCCCATCCTCACCTTATTGACATCAGCTCCGACCTTTTCGCATATATTGGAAATCTCATTCATAAAGGATATCTTTGTGGCAAGCATCGCATTGGCCGTATATTTGGTCATCTCGGCGCTTGCAATATCCATGAATATAAAAGTCTCCTGATTGCGTACAAGAGGAAGATACATATTCCTCATGACCTTCTCTGCTTCCTCATTATCAGTTCCGATAACGATTCTGTCAGGCCTTGAGCAGTCGGCAACAGCAGTACCCTCCTTCAAAAATTCGGGATTGGATATAACATCAAACGTCAGATTGCTCCCTCTGGCATCAAGCTCATCCTGAATAGCCCGGCGTACAAGCTTCGCAGTTCCGACCGGAACAGTGGACTTGTCAATCACATACATGTGATGATCCATAAACCTTCCGATAGAGGCGGCGGCATTGAGGACATAATGCAAATCCGCACTCCCGTCCTCCCCCATAGGCGTACCTACAGCAATGAAGCATATGTCAGTCTTCAGGAGAGCTGACTGCAGATCCGTAGTGAAATTAAGCCTGCCCGCTTCATAATTCTCTTTAACCAAAGATGACAGCCCCGGCTCATAAATAGGTATGATTCCGTTTATAAGCTTGTTTATTTTCTCTTCGTCAACGTCAACGCAGTATACTGAATTGCCATAATCCGAGAGACAAGTTCCTGTCACAAGACCGACATAGCCCGTTCCGATTACCGTGATTTTCACAAATTTATCCTGCCTATCACATAAAAATAGCGTACAGAAATTAATTATTCAAAATATCATCTGAACAATTAATTTTATCAAAATAATAATACTATGTCAATTCAAATCATTTTCCGTTTTAAGGAAATACAGCCCTACATGCACAGCTCCTTGAGGACTGATTTTATAGCCGAATTCAGACAGGAGGGCTCTATGCCCTTCATCCTAAGATCCCTTACGGCATCAGCAGCCTCGGAATTATGAATATGGTCCCTGA
>JAKSUM010000074.1 GCA_024409025.1 bacterium
ACTTACAATATCTCGATGTGTTTGAGTATATTTGAACACATTTTGAGTAGCAGGATGTTTTGAGTTCTTTTGCTTTTTATTTTAAGAACAGGCCAGGCCATGAGTCAAGGTTTAATACTCTTAAGGGTCTTGTGACAGCGGCTGCTTCTGCAGGTATGAAGGTTGCCGTCTTTATGGATCTGGATGCCGTATGGGCTTCTTCCGTAAATCAGCGTTCCGGAGAGTCCTTGGTTCTTCCTAAGGATAATATTTCAGAGATGATAGACATGGGAGTCGAGATTTATGTATGCTCGGTATGCTCAGCGCCTAGAGGTGTCGGCGATGCGGATGCGCATATAAGTGGAGTCAATATGATATCTCCGGAGGCATCGTCCAAGCTGTTTTCTGAATATTCTGTCTGCGTTTCGCTTTAGGAGGAATAATGGCTGATTCAAAAAAGATTGTTATTTTTATAACTCATACGCCTTTCTGTGGCGATTTTTGCGAGGAAGGCCTCAGGCTTGCTCTCGGGACCGGAAATTCAATGATAAGCCATGATGTTACGCTTGTTTTTGCCGGAGACGGTGCATGGTTCGCTTTGAAGTCGCTTCAGCAGAGGGATTTCGAAAAATATATAAAGGCCCTGTCTGCTCTTGACGGTACAATGATTATTGAGAAGGAGTCTCTTGATGACAGAAAAATTGCAGAGGACATGATAAAGCCTGAAATACAGATTATGTCAAGGGCTGCCATATTCGAGATCCTTAAAGAATCCGATTTCTCTATTTCTTATTAGGAGGATAAATGGCCGTATATATTATTGACAAGAATTCTGCAGATATAGCAATTCCTTATGCATCAATGGATGAGAATGCGAAGATAATCCTTGTACAGGACGGTCTTTATATTGATTCTGAAAGTCTTAAGGATAAGAAAGTATTTGTTTTTAATGAGGAAGTCGAAGAGAGAGGTCTGGGCGATATCCTTCCTAAGGAATTTGAAAGGATTGACTATAACGAGGGTATAGAGCTTATGATAGACGAGAAGGTATTTTCGTTCTGCTGATTCCTATTATTACTGAGAGGTGTTTTTATGAAGGTTCTTATGGTTAATGGAAGTCCTCATGCTGACGGCAATACTGCTGCTGCCCTTAATGAGATGAAAAAAATTTTTGAAGCCGGCGGTATTGAGGTTAAGATACTCCATATCGGCAATAAGGCTATACGGGGATGTGTAGCCTGCTATGGCTGTTCTTCGGAGAATGGCTGCGTGTTTGATGACGCTGTCAATGAGGCAGCAAAGGATTTTAAGGAATGTGACGGCCTTGTTGTAGGCTCTCCCGTCTATTATGCTTCAGCAAATGCCACTCTTGTCGCTTTTCTTGACAGGCTGTTCTTCAGCTCCCGTTTCGATAAGACGATGAAGGTTGGCGCGTCTGTTGCCGCAGCCAGAAGGGGAGGACTGACTTCAACCTTTGACGAGCTTAATAAGTATTTTGCGATAGCCGGAATGCCGATAGCCAGCGGACAATATTGGAACGGTATACATGGACGCCTTCCTGGTGAAGCTGATGGAGATGCCGAGGGATTGCAGATGATGAGGACTCTTGCAAGAAATATGGCTTTTCTTATGAAGAGCATTCAGCTTGGCAAAGAGGCTTTTGGTCTTCCTGAGAAGGAAGCTCCTGAGAGGACCAATTTTATAAGATAAGATTTATGTTTTGCAGGCCTTGCGCTTTTGCGCATAGGCCTGTTGTACATTTAGAAAGGATTGCCTTTTATAGGCTTTTAAAAATTATGCGGAAGATAGCTGTGCTTGCATTATTATTTGCTGCGGCAGTTTCGTTTTTATGCGGATGCGATGCAGGCAGGGATGACTTGCATGTGTCTGACAGGTCGAATAGAAGGACTATTTCATTTAACTCATGCAAGGTTGGGGATACTGTGGAATTGGGCAGATATCCAAGGCTTGCTGACGGGACTGAAAAGCCTATAAAATGGAAAGTAATTGATATCAGGGACGGAAGGGCACTTCTTTTCTGCGATTGTGCAGTTGATTTTAAGCCGTTTCAGAATAATGATACCGGAGAGACGGTCACATGGAAGAATTCATTCATAAGAAAATGGCTTAATAACTATTTTTACAATAAGGCATTTAATTCAGATGAAAAAAAGGCAATTATTGCTTCCTTGAATAGCGATCCTGAAAATCTGGAATATGATGTTTCTGGAGGAGAGGATACTGATGATTTGATTTTTTGTCTTTCTCTTGATGAGGCGGAGGCATGTTTCAGGGATGCTGATGACAGAAAGAGAAAGACAACGGCATATGCGAAGGCAAACGGTGTTTTCGTTAATCCTGAGACCGAATGCTCCCCTTACTGGCTTAGATCTTCAAATAAGGACTGTGCAGCCCTTATTGCTGGAAGCGGTAAGGGCTATGACAGCTATGGGCTCAGAAATATATTTACATCTTTTGCAGTCTGCCCTGCGTGTTATGTAAAAGCGTCAGATACGCAGGAAGAGTCTTCGAGGCCTCATGCGTCCGTATTTTCAGATTCCCTGCTTGCTGAGATAAGAAACCATATTAAGAATCAGGAGGCGTCATTCAGCATGATAGACACTTCCGAGGAATCAAACAGATATTATAACGAGCTTGCCGAGCATAAGGATGATCTGAGGAAGCTTGCCGAGGCTGGAGATTCCGGAGCCCAGTTTGCCATGGGGTTTATGTCCGATGATCCTGATGAAAATTATGAATGGTTCAGAAAAGCTGCTGACAAGAATAATTCAAGCGCCATACTTGCTCTCGGAATGAGGTATTTCAGCAGTGATGATACGGACCAGGCTATCAAATATTATAGGAAGGCTGCCGATTTAGGCAACCCTGGCGCCCAGTGCCTTCTCGGCAATCTGTATTTTGATCCTAATCTGGGCAGAATTTACGGAGTAAGGACTGACAGGTCTGAAGGAAAGAGGCTCCTTGAGCTCTCTGCCGCTCAGGGCTGTAAGATGGCGAAGGGTATACTTGCTCAGTTTGAGGACAGCGATGAGCTTATAAGGACAGGCGGCGAATAAAATAAAAGCCTCCCGATTTTAGGGAGGCTTTTTCTATGCTTTTTGGAAAATTTCCGTATCCTTAAGATTTTTTAGAAACGGGATTAAAAAGCAGAGAGCTATTATCATAGCTCCGAAATCGGCAATTGGAGTCGCCCATATTATGCCTTTTACCCCTCCAATATGGTTCATGGCAATCATAAACGGTATGTCAAGTCCGCCTTTTCGCAGCATTGATATGAAAAGCGGCCGTATCTTTCTGCCTGCTGCCTGAAATATGGTTATGCTTATCAGGGTAACGGATATGCATGGACCTCCTATGCATATGATTTTCTGAAATATCTCACCGTATTCAACCGTCTTTGGATCGTTAATAAAAGCTCTTACCATAGGCGATGCAAATGAATAGAGGGCAAATGCTCCGAGGAACGCTGTTGAGAAGCTGAATATAAAAGCCGTTTTTATTGCCCTTTTCATCCTGACATAATTTTTTGAAGCGTAATTATAGGCTATTAATGGAATTACTCCCTGTGCCATGCCTGTCGCTATTCCAAAGGCAAGGTAGTCGATTTTTTTTGCTATTCCTACTCCAGCGACAGCCTCGTTACTGTATGAGGCGAGAAGCCTGTTGAGAGTAATATTTGAGATCGATGTCATAATGCTCATCAGGGCACTCGGAAGACCGACAAGAATTATTTCCCTCGACAGACTGTTTTTTGGCGGCAAGCCTGCCGCAGATATACTTATTATGCTTTTTTTCTGCTTGCTTATAAAAATTATGAAATATATGCAGGCAGACAGGTTTGCCAGCATTGTGGCAAGTCCGGCTCCAGCTATCTGCATATCTAATGCTGATATGAAGAGCGGATCGAGGATTATGTTTATAATGGTACCCATTACCATTCCGAATCCTGCTTCCTTTGCATGTCCTTCAGAGCGGACAAGATGTGCTAAAAGAGGATTCATTACGGTTGGTACAGAGCCTGCGGCAATTATCCAAAATGAATACTTTCTGCAAAATATGAAGGAGTCTGAATTGGCGCCGCACATAGGCAGAATGACAGCCCCTGCCGCATAGACGGATATTCCGTATATCAGAGATGCGGTTATTCCTGCCCATATGCTGAATGCCGCCGCTTCAGATGCCTGCATGAAGTCTTTTTCTCCAATCTTTCGAGATATAAGGCTTGCTCCGCCTATTCCGAAAAGATTTGCAATTGCAGTAAGGAGAAAAAACATCGGAGCGCATATGTGCGCCGCTGCAACCTGATGAGGATTTCCTGTATGAGCTATAAAGAAGGTGTCAGCCATATTGTAGCATACTGTAACAAGCTGGCTGATGATTGTTGGAATTGCAAGTGAGAGCACTGCCCTGACTACGGGCATTGTCTCAAACAGCTCTTGTTCTTTATCGTTCAATATGATGCCGTCCTTTTTTATGAATGAAAAGCCCGGAAGGATATTCCTCCCGGGCTTTGCCGTATTGTCCGTTATTTGGATGCTGCAGGCGCAGATGACTCTGTTTTTGATTCCTTATTTGATGAATCTACTCTCAGAGTATTCTCCTTGTGTTCTGCGGGCTTAGAGCCGTTATGTCCTTTTGCGTAGTCAGTGATATAGAATCCGCTTCCTTTGAACATTACTGCTGCCGGAGCTATTATTTTTTCCAGACGGCTTCCGCAGGATGAGCAGCTCTGCTCTTTTTCCGCTGAGGATGTTTTTCTGAAGAATATTTCCTCTTCCTTGCCGCAGGCTTCGCATCTGTATCTGTAGATTGGCATTTTAAATCACCTCTTATGAGTTGTTATGCTTTTTCAAGCAGGCTCTTTCCTGTCATCTCTTCAGGCTGCTGTATGCCGAGGATCTGGAGAAGCGTCGGAGCTACGTCTGAAAGCCTTCCGTCATGAAGCTTGTATCCGGGATAGTTGACAAGCGAGCATGTTACATCAAAAATCGTGTGGGAGGTGAAGGGGAGTGATCCGTCCTTCATCTTTTCGCAGTTACCATGATCTGACGTGATTATGAGCGCTCCTCCTTTGGCTGTTACCGCATCGACCACTTTTCCGAGACATTCGTCGACAGTCTCTACGGCTTCCTTTGCAGCCTCAAGGATTCCCGTATGTCCTACCATGTCTCCATTGGCGAAGTTGAGGATTATGACATCGTATTTGTCCATATTCTCAAGGAACTTGTCTGTTACTTCATAGGCACTCATTGAGGGCTTAAGATCATATGTGGCAACCTTGGGTGAGGGGACAAGTATTCTGTCCTCGCCCTCGAAGGGGGTCTCGTTTCCGCCGTTGAAGAAGAATGTCACATGGGCATATTTTTCAGTTTCAGCTATTCTGAGCTGTTTGAGACCGGCTTTTGATATAACTTCTCCGAAGAGATTTGTGTTTTTAACTTCGTCAAACACAACATTGAAAGATCCGCCTGCATAATATCTTGCAAAGGCTGTGTAGAGTATGTCTTTCTTTTCTCTGTCAAATCCGTCAAAAGCTTCATCTGTAAAGGCTCTCGTGAGCTCTCTGCCTCTGTCGAGCCTGTAATTGAAGTGTATGAATGAGTCTCCGTCCTTTACTCCGTCGAAATCGCCTATCATGCACGGGACTATAAACTCGTCGTTGATGCCGGCAGCATATGAGGTTTCGATTGCTTTTTCTACTGTCTCAAATCTGTCTCCTTCGCATTTGACAAGGCAGTTGTATGATTTTGCCACTCTGTCCCATCTTGTGTCTCTGTCCATTCCGTAATATCTGCCGTGGAGTGATGATATTACGCCTGTGCCTATTTCCGCCATCTTTTCCTGCAGCTCCTTTATGAAGCCTGGAGCGCTCTGGGGAGCCGTGTCGCGGCCGTCGGAGAAAATGTGTATCTTAACCTGATTTTTGTTGAGACCTTTTTCCTTTGCCATTTTGAGAAGGGCATAAAGGTGGGCGTTCATTGCATGGACTCCCTGATTCTGGAGGAGTCCTATCATGTGAAGGCTTGAATTGTTCTTAAGTGCATGATTCATTGCTTCCTCAAGAACAGGATTTGTGAAGAATGAGCCGTTGGTTATTGACTTATTGATTCTTACCATCATTTCGTCAACGACTCTGCCTGAACCTAAATTAAGGTGTCCTACTTCGGAGTTGCCCTGAAAGCCGTCTGCGAGACCTACATCAAGTCCGCTGCACTTGAGCATTGACCAAGGGTATTTTTCAAGTATTGAATCCATTACAGGAGTCTTTGTAAGCTTTGTTGCATTTCCTTCTTTTTCGTCATCGTTGCAGGGATTTATGCCCCAGCCGTCTCTGATTATAAGGCATATGGGTTTTTTCATTGTGAAAATCTCCGTGTTTTATTTTATTCTAATCAATATATTATATATTTCATTTTTAAAAAAAGCAAGAGCAAAGAGAAAGCCTGTGGGCAAAGTTACGACTTAACGCAGACGCTGACATATAAAGGGAGGCAGATACATCTCAGTAACATAAAGCATTGTGCTGAAAAAATAATGACATAAAATCTACAGGTTTACAAGTGAGATAATATCCCTGCAAAGCCTTTAGAATGTTTTATGGAAAAATGCGTATTCTGTAAGTCGAGATGTTTTATTCTAATTGCGAAGGTTGTCCGAAGCATTTTCTATTTCCACTGAAGAAAATGCGAGTTACTGAGCGTATAAAACATAGAGACGGTACAGAAAGCATTTTGGAGTTTAAATGA
>JAKSUM010000075.1 GCA_024409025.1 bacterium
CATATATCAGATAGACCAGCCCTACATCGACTCGACAAGCAACGGACTTGCATATATAGTCGAGCACTTCAAATATCAGAGCATTGCCGGTCATGTAACGCTGACAAAGGGCGAACGCTCCGAACTGGCAGAACTTGCCGCAACAATACTCGATTAAACGGATAAAAGCGAAAGGAGCGCAATGCCCAGATTTTTTCTTTCAATGCTTATAGCGGCAGCAGTGGCCTTATGCCCGTTCCAAACGGAATGCCCAGAAGCAGGCGAATACGGCTCCTCCGGAAAATTTGATTTTGTAAAGCATAAAAAGAAGGCGGTAACCGGCATACATGTGCCAAGCGACGCTCAGACAAAGTCATACAGAACCGAATATATAGAAAAAGCCGAAAAGCTCAGCTCCGAAGGAAAAAATATCGAGGCTTGCGCTCTTATCCATAAACTCTCCGAGCTAATATTAAAAAAATCGGATGAAATGACAAGGGAAGAATGGGTATTCACGTATGCCCAATTCTACAGGGAATCAATAGCCCTAAGAAATTCATACAGGGAGAAGACAGAAAGCGAGCTGATGCATTCAGCCTTAAAAGGATTTGAACAGGCAGTAAAAGCCCGTTCTTCAAAAAAGCTGCAATTTAAAAATCCCTATGAAATTCCCTGCAAAGGCTCCCTGTCTTCAGATTGCAGAATATTTCTGTCATCAACATCTTCGTCCGCAGCACAAAATAAAATACCGATATCAGCATACGGAATAAGCGAAGACAAGCTTTGGGAAGAAATCCCTGTTCCTGACGACAAAAAAAATCCCCAAATAAAAAGATGGGGAAGAGCGGCAAGGACAAAAATGCCTAAATGGTCGCCTGACGGACAGAAATACGCATATATCCTAAACGGGGCGTTATGCGCGTCCGTCAAAGGAAAATCCGAAATCATATCATCAGTAAAAGACTCCGTTCAGGAAAACGACACATCATTCGAATGGTCCTCAGACGGCTCGTCCATAGCATATATCAGGGATATAGGCGGCACTACCTATGCGTTCATAAACCGGCTAAGCACCAGTTCGGACGTAAGAATTGGAAAAGCCGATTATGCAGTCCCATCTCCGAACGGAAAGAAAGCGCTGTACACAAGCGACGGGCTGATATACGTATATGAGGGCAAATCAAAATCAGGAAGGCTGGCCTGCGGCTCATGCCCAGTATTTTCAACGGACGGGAATAAGGCTTTTTTCATCTCAGGCAGGCATTCCATAAGGGAAATATCGCTTAATGACAGAAAGGAAAGAGAGCTTATTTCAATAAAAGGAAAAGAAATATCCTCTATAGCCCCCCTTTCACCGGACAGGCTGGCATTTACCCTTTCCGGAAGCGGAGATCTGATGATACTTTACGCAAACGGCAAAGCTGAAACAGTTGCCAAGAACGCCGGAGAATTGGATCTGTCTTTTCCAAACTCCCGTTGCTGCATTTTATGCAGGCGCAAGGCAATAAAATTCAGGCAAGAAAAATGATACAAAAAAATAAAAAATCACTGTTAAAGAAAACTGCCGATTCATGCTCAGGCTTTATAAACAATGCAAGCATGTCCGCATCAGGATATGTAAACAAGAAAGTCAGCACTGTAAAAAGCAATGCGGGCAGCCTAAAGCGCCTTTTTATTGGCATGATTGTTGCAGGGGGAATAATGTTTGTCCTATGCGCGATATTCATTGTAGGCTATACGCACAAGTGGGAATCAAACAGGCAGAGAGAAGCGGAAATACAGACGGTAATAGAAGATAACGAGAGGCTGAAAAAAGAAAACGAATCCCTCAAGGCAGAAATAGAATTTCTTAAAACCGACAGCGGAGTCGAATCAATGGCAAGAGAAAAGCTCGGCCTTGTGAAAAAAAATTCCGAAGTCGCATTCATAGTCGTCAAGGACGAAAAACATGGCGATTTTTCCGGTAAAACAAAGAAACAAGAAAAAAAGAAAGAAGAAAAGAAAAAGACCGGCAGCAGCGAATCCAAAAATGTCTTTGACATGATATGGGGAGATCTGTTCCCGGACAAGGAAAAATAACCATGGAATACAGGAATTTAGGAAACAGCGGAATAAAAATCTCATTTCTGTCAATGGGAACGCTTACAATGTCGCCAATGCAGAAGGATATCGCTCCTGATAAAGCAGGGGAATTAATGAGAAAAGCCTTCTCCGAGGGGATAAATTATTTTGACAGTGCCGAAATATACAGGACATATAAGCATATAAAAGCCTCAGGTCTTCCTGCAGAGGCGCTTATCGGATCCAAATCATATGCCGTGACATATGAGGAAATGCGGGAATCAATAGAAAAAGCCCGCAGGGAAACGGACAGGGACATAATCGACATGTTCATGCTTCATCAGCAGGAATCCGCCCTTACATTAAAAGGGCATCATGGCGCCATAGAATACATGGCAGAAGCTAAAAGACGAGGTATAATAAGGGCTGCGGGCATCTCAACACACAACATAGCAGGCGTAAGAGGAGCTGCCGAGCTGGAGGAGCTTGACTTTATATTCGCAATATTCAATTATATGGGGCTCGGCATACTTGACGGAACAAAAGAGGAGATGGCGGAAGCTCTTGAATATGCGGCATCCAAAGGCAAAGGAATACTGATAATGAAAGGTCTTGGAGGAGGACACTGCTTCAGAGAGCCGGAGAAGGCATTTGATTTTCTAAGACAGTATCCATGGATTTCATCGGTAGTAATAGGCATGCAGAATGAAGATGAAATAAAGGCCAATCTTTCTCTAATATCAGGGAAACCACTCCCCAATGAGCTCTCAAGAAGGATTTTTGAGCGCAAAAGATATCTTAACGTTGAACACGAAGGCTGCCTCAAGTGCGGAACCTGCGCTTCAAGATGCGATCAGCATGCAATAACGTTAGGTGAAAACGGAATATCGGTAGATCATTCCAAATGCATACTTTGCGGTTACTGCGCATCAGTATGCCCCGAATTCTGCCTTGAAGTAGTCTAAAAATAAAAAAATAAGGAAGACAAAAACATGATGCAATTTTCTCCCGCAACAGTAGCAATGTTCGAGCTTGCGGAACGCTGGGAAAGCGACAAATCCGTAGGCAAAGATCTTCTTTTATGCCTGATAAATGTAAGAAAACAGCATTCTGACGCTTACCAGAGCTTTAAATTTATGGCTCAAGGGATGAAAAAGACGAATCAGATATCAAACCTCTTCGAATCAGTTAATTCCCTGTATCATAGGACCAGAGACATTCTCGTCTCAATAGACACCGCCGTCAGGGAAGGTAACGACACTTATATGGAGCAGCTGCTGAACGAGCTGGAAGAGAGCCTCGTACATACAGACACCCTGTCATCAATAATGGTATCAGAGGACAGAAAGCTCAGAATGTCGCGTTTTGAGCCTGTCAACGACTATCTGAATGCCTGCCTGAATGTTTACGGGGAAAATGAGCCGGCAGAAATACTGACCAAGAGACAAGCCATTATCGCAAATTTCATAAAGCTTATTGAAACCGAATCGGCGGCATATATGGAAATAAGGCCTCAGGCAGCCCATTGGCTTCCAAATATCGAATATTACATAGGCAAAATAAAGCAGGGAGTCGGAGCCGTACAGGTATTCATAGATGAAGCGGACAGGCAGAGTCTCATAGCTGGCGCCCAAACGATACAGAAGAATGCCGCAGAACTGAAGGCAATTATAGACGATATGCATGAAAAGAACGATCCGCTGTTCACCTTCTCAAAAATAAATGAGATGGAGCTTCTCTGGATTAGAAGATACAGGGCAAAAGAAGGCGTGATCCCCGCAGAAAGCCTGAATGACGCAATACAGAAAGCAGGAGGCGTCGTATTGGAGCATCAGCTTGCCGCTGAAGGCTTTGCAAAGTCATTCCTTGCATCACATATAAGGGACTATTACAAACAGTCACTCAAAGATGCTGCCGACTACGAGCAGGCATGTTTTGCAGCCATCACGGCAGACGATGAAACGCTTGTAAAATTCAAAGACGCCTCTGAAAACTTCATAGCTTCAATGGATACAATAATGAAGTATGCAAAGGAGCAGGAGCAGGATCTTTCGGCAGCCCCGAACATAAAGGAATTCTGCGAAATAATAGCAGGAGTCAAACTGGGCATAGTCCCTTCAAGAATAATGAAGAGAGTATGTCAATTCCTGTCAGAAAGGCTTGCGGAAGCCGAAAATGCGGACGACCAAGAGCTTATCAGGTTTACAGAGCTGCAGAAAGAAGCTCTTGCCATAGTAATGGAATATTTCGAGACAAGAACATCCGTAAGACTGCCTGAAGCGATAGAAAAGCTAAAAGCAGCAACTGCCGGCATCATATCCTATTATCAGGCTAAAGAAGAAGCAGCCATCAATGTCGAATCAGGAGGCATAATGTGCGTAAAATGCGGAGCCATGAATCCTGCAGGCTCAACATACTGCACCTCATGCAATTCATATCTGATGTTCGGCAAAGCCCTTCCCGAAGCAAATCATGAAAGCATTATAGACATAAGCCAGTCAGAAGGCGGAGATCAGATGCCCAATGAGGTAATAAAAAAACTTGAGGAAATGGTAACAAATCTCGTATTTAACTCAAAAACCCCCTCATCTCCGTCATACCTCGAAGCCAAGACGGCAGAGACTGTCAGACCGCTTATAGCAAACGGCAGACAGATAATATCGGATATAAATTCAAGACCTGCAGATGCGGAAGACGAGCTCAATCCGGAGCCATTCCTCAATGCGGCCAAGAAATATGTCGCAGGCCTTGAGCTCATAGCCACGTTTGATGACGAAAGGGATATAGGCAAGGTTCAGTCAGGATATGAGATGGTTATGGAGTCATTTAACGAGCTTAGGGATCTCAAAACGGCAGCTTCTCAGCATTAATCATCCGGAAAACACTTTTACATGGGGGGGCTATGAACGCGGACGGCGTACTGAAAAAAATATTATCAGGCAGAATATCCAAAGCAGGCATTGCCAAGGCGGCATCGGAATGCCCTCCCGAAGATCTTCTCGATACAATTTTCATACACTGCGACATTGCGGATCTGACCTCGGATCAGGAATCGCTGAATATATATATATCGGCATTGGCGGACATATCAAAATCGTTCAAAAAACACGACTTAAAGCACAGGGCGGATTTTAGAATAGCGGAAAACTTCGAGGACATGGGCAACCCCAAAAAAGCCCTATCCATATACGGTTCATGTCTTAAAGAATCAACGGTAAACGACGACAGCTTTTATCAGGGCCAGTCCCTGTCAAGGCTAGGACATTTGTTTAAAAGAAACATGAGCCAGCCGCCAATACTGAAAAAGCATAAAAAAGCATCACAGCGATTTGAAAGCCTGCAAGCATATATGGCCCATGAAGCCGCAGAATATTTTCAGAAAGCCGCAGACACCTTCAAAGCAATAGGACATGACTACAACCATTCCGTCTCGGTATTCAACAAGGCTCTTCTCCTGTATTCACAGGGATTTTCCGAAGAATCGTATTCTTTAACGGCAGAAGCAAGAATCATAGCTGAAAAAGGCGGATTCGGACCTCTTATTGCGGAATGCATGCTCCATATAGCAAACATATACTGCGACAGAAAAGAATACTATAACGCGAAAATATATTACAGGACGGCGGCAGATTTCTTCATTGCGGACGGAAACAGGCTGAAAGCCTCTGATGTCCTACACAAGCTCGGATGGATAATAGCGATTGAACAGGATACGGAAGCGGCAGCATCATTCTATGAGAAAGCTTTAAGCCTGAAAAAATCAGTTGATTTTGTCCAGTCATTAGGAGACTGCTTCCTAAAAAAAGGCACAGTATATTATTACGCAGGCAGTTTTATAAAGGCTGAAGGCCTTTTTGCAAACGCAGCATCATGCTTCGATTTCTGCAGAATGTCAGGCAATGAGCTTATATCAAAATATTTTCTGTACAAGGCATCCGTCAAAGGGACAAAAAACTTTTCACAGATGAGCCTGTGCGAATTCATAAAGTCCTATAGGACAAGAAAACATAAAGCTCCCCAGTCAGTCTCAGAATATAAAAAAATAATACCGGACATAAGACGCATGCCTCATGCATACGGAATGCCTGAAGACATATTCGCAATAGAGAGAAAAAAGCTTGCAGGACTCGTAATGGATCTCGGAACCCTAAAATGGATGACTGGAGACAGGGCATTTTCAAGCTTATGCGCATCATGCGCGGCAATCCTTAAAAATTTTAATAAATAATATTCAGGACTCCGGATATAAATCCGGAGTTTTTTTTTATGTGTTCACATGGAATTAACAGGAAATAAAAATATACATAACGAATATTAAGGTATACCTTAATATGAAAGATAAAATTTAAAACCGATGAAAATGGAAAACACTACCGAAGAATATCTGGAAGCGATATTCAAACAAAATCATGAAGAAAACAGGGCTACAACAGCCTCAATAGCTTCATTCTTCGGAATAACATACCAATCAGCAAGAGAAAAAATCAAAAATCTCAAAAAGAACGGATATGCGGAATCAGAAAAGGAATTTATAATCCTAACCAAAGCAGGAGAAAAAAGAGCAAAGGACGTCATAAGAAAGCACAGGCTGTCTGAAATATTTCTTACACAGACACTTGGTCTGCCTTGGGACGAAGTACATGAAGAGGCGTGCCTGTTTGAGCATGTCCTGTCGGATAAAGTTGCAGA
>JAKSUM010000076.1 GCA_024409025.1 bacterium
TATGAATATGATATTATTTATTGTAATAAAACTTGGGATGAGGTAATTAATGAATATCAATAAAAGACTGCTATGCGATCTTTCCCTTCAAAGCTTTGATATGCCGTACGGCGTTTCTATAAATGGAAACTCCTTCACTAATTTAATGCAGATAAAAATTGACAACGGCTTAATGAAGTTGGTCATATCGGCAGGTAAAAACGGCATCAGAATAAATAATAATGACGGTAGCGGGCGTTTTTATCCGAAGAATAAAATTTTACAGCTATTTGTTTCCCAATCTGATATTCCGCTTTTAGCAAATGGTATTTATAAAAAGCCTTACAGGCTTGCCATGATTGTCCGTTCCGATTATGACACTTCGTCCGAATCCGTAACGGAGGAGGTCGTCCTTATTGATTATCATTTTACCTCGCTGTATTTTTTGAGATATATAGAGCAGGAGGCAGAGAAGCTTCTCGGTATAGACGATAAGGTTATTGAAGGAGAGTCGCTTTGTGAATTCAAGCTTAAACGGGATGCTGTGAGAAGTCTCGCAGGCAAAGTGAATATTGCTGAAGACGAAATAATCTGCCCTTTAATCTATGGCAGTAACAACGAAAGTTGTACGTCCAAGATAAAATTTACGGAGACTGAAGATTCAAAGGAAATACTTTCTGAATTTCCAAAAGAACTGATAAAGCGTTTTTGGATTATTCTCGCAGACTTATCCGTCTTATGCCTGCCGCTATTTATATGGCTTCCTGCAGATTTTCCTATATATAAAGATTTCATAATTGGAATACAGGCCATATTTTCTGCGGCTGTACTTATATTTCTCTTAATATCCCTAATTACCGCAACTATAAAATACATATACTCCGTTTCCGTCAAGGGAATGGAAGTCCTTATATCAAAGAAAAATATGTTTGGGCAGAATGAGATTGTCTTTAAGGGGTCATGCGGAAATATTGCCAATATAATTTCTTATGAATATTCAATTGGAGTTAAGAATGGTTTTGGAGTGAAGAATGGGTTTGGAGTGAAAATAGCAGTCGTTCAAGGCGGAGAATTGGAATATATGCCGATATTTAATAAAAATGTAATGACTGAAGAGCAGGCAGAGATTATGGTATTAAAAATGAAGGAATTTTTCAGGGTCAAATCATAATTTAAGTTATTGTTAGCGAGGGATAATCATGAACTTTAATTTTGAACAGAACAAAACTATAAACAGGCTTCTAAGCCATGAAAGCTTTGAAACACCTTCAGGCGTGACAATTACAGGGAATGCCGATACGGGGACAATGCATGTTGGCATCAACAATGCGTTTATCAGCGATTATTCAATTACTGTTAATAATGAAGGAATATCAATAAAGCATAAGGGCAATGAACAGATATATTATAAAAATGAAATTGTCAGGCTTTTTGTTGATTCATACACAGTTGGAGTTGAACCTGAATACGATGGCTTTCTGAACATAGGTCGTTCAAGCAGTATTAAAGGATATACGGCGAAGAAAAAGTCTCCCAATGCATTTTTTATAACAGGCAAGAAGGAAAAAATCTTCAGACTTGCAATGGTTTTAAAGAGGGGGGGTATGGGAAGGAAGAAACAGCCGTTATTTTTGACTATTTCAATGTGGATGCTCAGAGCAAACAAAAGTTTTTTTTTGATAATACCTTTCCGCCAATGTATCTGTTCAGATATATAAAGCAGGAAGCGGATAAGCTTCTCGGAATAGATGATGCCATGGCTCAATCTGAAGCACCATATGAGCTTGCGGATAACATGGATTCCAAAAGGCTTTCATATATAAAATTTATAAATAATGGAAATTCAAAGGAAATAGTTACGGATCTTCCAAATGTTTTTGTTTATCAGCTTTTAGGCTCAGTCATATTTTTTCTTGCTTCAGTATATTGTATATTTACAGTTTATTCGGAGGGGCTTTGTCAGTTGGCTGTAATGATAGCAGGTATGTCTGCTTTGATTTTCTATATGAATGCTGTCTCTAAATGCAGATATCTGATTCGATTTAGTGATTTTGAAATTTTTATAAGCAAAAAAAATCTTTTCGGTAAACAGGATGTCGTTTTAAAAGGTGGGATGGATGATTTTATCAATATTATTCCTTGTGAATTTCAATCCAAAAGAGATAAAGTGCATCAATCCTTCTTTTATATAAAAATAATCATGAAAAAAAACAAGGAGGATATACCTCAGGCAGTAAATTTATCGGAACAGTCCGAAGCATCTCTATTATTCTCTGTATTATTCAATGCAGACAATTTAAGTCGTCTATTTCCGAAAAATATTGACAGCCCTTATGATGTTATTAATTTGTTTGAGGAGAATAGATTTAATTCGGAACAGGCGGAATTTCTTGTTAGAAAAATGAAGGAATTTTTCGGAGTCAAATCATAATTTCAGTCGGAGTCAAATCATAATTTCAGGAGGTTTTTTGCCAATGACTGTCCTTACTGCTGAAGAAATGAGGGAAACTGACAGATCCGCATCGGAAGACTGCGGAATCCCTCCATCAATCCTTATGGAGCATGCGGCAATAGCCGTATGCAGGATTATAAGGCAGGAATATCCTGATGCCGTAAAAATTGCAGTTATATGCGGAAAGGGTAATAACGGTGGAGACGGCATCGCAGCCGCCAGAATTCTGAAGGGCTGCTTTCTTGAGCCTGTAATATGTCTTGCATTAGGGGAAGACAGGATGTCCGAGCTTGCCGCAATGAATCTTGACATAATAAGAAAGACCGCCTCCGTTCCGATACTTCCTTTCAAAAAAAGCATTGAGGATGCGGATTTGATTGTCGATGCGCTGTTCGGAACGGGCTTTAAGGGGACTGTCTCTGGTACTGCCGCTGAAATAATAGACTCCATAAATGCCTTGGGAAAGCCCGTCGTCTCCATTGACATCCCGTCAGGCCTTAATGCGGACACTGGCAGGGTGTCCGGAACATGTATTCGGGCTGATGTGACGGTAGCTGCGGCATATGCCAAGAGGTGTTTTTTCCTTTATCCCGGGTCGAAGCTCTCAGCCAGGCTTTTTATTGCCGATATCGGAATTCCGGACTGTGCCGATTCCGCATGCTCCATTCCTGATCCGCTGCTTCTTGCCGAATGGATGCCGCATAGGAAGAAAAACGACTGGAAAGGCTCTTCCGGAAGGCTGTTCGTTCTTGCAGGCTCCGATCAATATACCGGTGCTCCGGCATTCTGCTGCAGGGCTGCCATGAGGGCAGGATGCGGAATGGTATATCTTGCCGTTCCTGATTCCATAGAACCGATTATGCGTTCGAAGTTAAATGAAGAGATTATTATCCCGTACAATGAAAATAACTTCGAAAATATATTTGAAATAGCCAACAAATGTGATGCGGCTGTAATAGGCTCAGGAATGGGAAATTCTCCGTTAACAAAAAAACTCGTTTCCCTATTTTTAAAAGAAACTGCGATACCTTCCGTTATTGACGCTGACGCCCTTTATCCCGAGCTTATACTTCCGACTGTTCAAAGGGGAAAATATGTTCTGACTCCGCATGCGGGCGAAATGGCAAGACTTCTCGACAAGACAGTCGAAGAGATATGCTTCGATCCGATAGAGGCGGCAAAGGAGGCGGCATCGGTATTCCGTTCCGCCGTAATCATGAAGGGGCCGAATTCGATAACGGCTCTTCCCGAAGGTTATTTCTATTTTAATCCGACAGGATGCGAAGCCCTTGCGACCGCCGGTTCGGGGGATGTGCTCAGCGGCATAATCGGGGCAATGGCTTCAAAAGGATGTTCGCCTGAGGAAGCCGCTGTTTTAGGCTGCTTTATCCATGGGGCTGCAGGCGATTATGCTTCTGAAGATATAGGCATAAACGGCGTGACGGCTTCGGATATCATTAATTTCATTCCAAAGGCGTCAGATGTACTTCTTTCGAAAGATTCTTCGAAGATAGAAAATATGATGAAGATAGGCAAGGTATCAATTTTATGACGAATCAGATTTCAGAAATAAATGGAGGTATTTAGCACTTTATATGAATAACGTCTCATCAAAGAAACGGCTTCTTTGCGAGCTGTCCAAGGAAAGCTTTTTTATGCCTGAAGGGGTTGTTATAGACGGAAGCTCTGCTGACGGGAAGATGATGATCTATCAGGATAACAAATATCTGAAGGATTATGGGATTTTAATTACCCCTGACTGGATTTCCGTCAATAATAACGGAACGGAAAAACTGTATAAAAAAAATGATATTGTCCAGCTGTTTGTGGATTCCTATACGGTAGGTGTTGAAACACTGAAAAATCGTCATTACCATATAGTCAGCGGAAATTATATAGCTGAGAAGCCTTCCAATCCGTGTTTTATAAAAGGAAAGCCGGAAAAAATCTACAGGCTTTCAATCATTATACATAACGGCTACGGAAAGAGGGAGACGGTAGTCCTTCTTGATTATTTTAATATGGACGCTCAGGAAAATTCGACCTTTATTTTTGACAATACCTTTCCCGCCATGTATTTCTTCAGATATATTGAGCAGGAAGCCGAAAGGATTCTTGACATAGATGACGAGATAGTTGAAGGCGAAGAATTGGCAGGCTTTAAAAGACACAGGATTCCGGACAAGAAGCCTTCATTCGTAAATTTTATAGATAACGGAAGCAAAAAGGAAATACAGACAAATATCCCTGCTTCCTTTATAATGCAGTTTTCTTTTTTTGCCCTGCTATGTATTGCGGCGATATACGGTCTGTTTACTCTGCATTTCAGCGATTCCAGGTTTTTCTTTGCCGTTTTGCTGGTTGCATTATGCTCTTTTTTGTTTGCATACATAAATGCGACTTCAAAGTGCGCTTATTCAATCTGCGTAAAGGGCTCTGAGGCTTTTATAAGTAAAAGGAACCTGATAGGTCAGAGCGAGTTTGTGTTTTCCGGCTCGTATTATGATCTTGTACGTATCTGTCCTTTTGAATTCCAGTCTCAAAAACGATATATTCATCTTTCAGGCTTTCATATAAAAATACTCATGCTGTATGATGATGTATCCGATTCAATAAGCTTATTGCAGGAAACCGGACTTACTGTAGAACAGGCGGAATACCTGACTGAACAGATGAAAAAATTTCTTGAGTTTTAATTCCTGACAACGTGCCTAAAGACGGCATGCTGCCATATCCATATTATGAGGAATCCGCAGGCTATGGTAATAAAATCAAAATTCGGCGATTATCCCGTAATATTTTCTTCCTTTGAGGAAGTCATTAAAAAATATGAGGGAAAAAGAATAGTATACGTTATGGACAGGAATGTCCATAAGCTCCATCATGAAAAATTCAGGGCAATTTCCAAGGATGAAATATATCTGTTTGACGCTGATGAAAAAAACAAAAGCCCTGAGGAATCCTTCAGGATTATCGGTTTTTTTGAAGACAGGCATATTGACAGGTCATGCATTATTGCCGTTATTGGTGGAGGCATAACTCAGGAGGCTGCCGGATTTGCCTGCTGCATATTTTTGAGGGGGCTTAAATGGATACTGTTCCCGACTACGCTTCTTGCCATGTCGGATTCATGCATAGGCGGAAAGTGCGGCCTTAACTACAATGGGGCTAAAAACAGGGTGGGCGTGTTTTATCCGCCGTCTGAGACGGTGATAGACACGGGTTTTCTCTCAACACTTTCATGTGACAGGATTATTGACGGGGAGGGCGAGATAATAAAATCCTGCCTCCTAAGCCCGGAATATGCCTCTGACGCCTTTTCCTTTTCAGAGGACGCAATTGCCGAATACATAAAAAAAGCCCTTTATGTGAAGAAAGGCATAATCGAGACGGATGAGACGGAAGGCGGCAGAAGGATGCTGCTCAATTTCGGGCATACCTTCGGTCATGCGCTTGAGGCATATACGGAAAACAGGATAACGCACGGGAAGGCGGTCCTATGGGGAATGGATATCGCCATGTATGTGTCAATGAGGATGGGATATCTGAATAAAGCCGATTACATAAGGGCAGTAAGCCTGATAAAATCCCTGTATGACTTCGATATAAAAATAGCTTCTCCCGATCTTTTTCTGGATTTTCTGAAAAAAGACAAAAAAACAAGGGGCAAATCCGTTTTTTTTATTATGTTAAAAGGCTTTGGAGAGCCTTTTATTGAAAATATAGAGATTGACGGCTGCCTGCGCGGGCTTTTTCTCGACTGGCTTGCCGAAAATTGATTATGACGGGACAAAATGTCCTGCCATAAAAATCATAAGGCGGAGCTTGGCAATCCGCATTTAAAAGGTGAATCATGAAGAAAGACAAAAAAGACGATTTTGTAAGAGAGATTCCGAAGAAGAGTGAAAACATATCCGAGTGGTATACTTCGGTCATTCTCAAAGGCGAGCTTGCAGACTACTCTCCCGTAAGAGGCTGCATGGTAATCCGCCCTTACGGCTATGCCATATGGGAAAACATCCAGAACTATCTTAATGCAAAGTTTAAAGAGACGGGTCACAGCAACGGCTATTTCCCCATGTTCATTCCCGAAAGCTTCCTTAAAAAGGAAGCCGAGCATGTAGAAGGCTTTGCCCCGCAGGTCGCCCTTGTCACAAAAGGTGGCGGTGAGAACCTCTCCGAGCCTCTCGTGGTAAGACCCACCTCCGAATCCATCATATGCAGCATGTACTCAAAATGGATTAAGAGCT
>JAKSUM010000077.1 GCA_024409025.1 bacterium
TGCAACAGTGTCGCATTCCGGCGATTCCGAGGTTAGAAATCTTATCCTTTCATTGCCGTCACTTCCGGGATTTGCATTTATAGAGAAGCCCGGAGACAGGATGATAAAGTCTCAGGGACTGAGATCAATATGGATAAACAGGATTCCTCCGGGCGAGAAGTTTTCAAAGACGCTTTATCTGAGATCTGTTCAGGAATGCCACGTGTCAATACCGCCGGCATTCGCATATTCTATTACGAATCCTTATGACAGGGTCTATGGCAATTCAACAAGGATTAGGGCGGTGGAAAATAATGAATATTAAAATAGCGGCGGCAGCAGTTCTTATTGCCGTTGCTTCAATAGCATTTATGAGGTGCGGGGCATCTTTCGGAGCCTGCATGTGTAGCGACGCTTTTGTCTCATATTCAAAATCTGATTTTGAGAAGCGTGTTTCAGGATCATCGTCAAGATCCTTTCTGATTCTGCCCGATATAAGGCTGCCATTCGGATTCAGGGAGATTATACCGTCATGGAATATTCCGAGAGGCGGGAATGACGGCTATTTCGTCCTTATAAGGACGGGTAATGAAGAGTCTATGGGATCATGGATGCTTGCCGGCGAATGGAATATGGAGGTTTCACACGAAGAGGCGCAGGAGGCTTTAAGGGAGTCTGGCGCAGGTGGAGACATAAAAGGGCTTTTCAGAAATTCGTCATCTGCTTTCCTCTCCGACTATCTTGTTTCGGACGGCACATGCGACAGATTCGGCATGATATTTGTCTTCGACAGCCCTGACGGAGCGGATAAGGTCTCTCGTGTATGCGCGGCGGCGTCAAATATGCGTGGAGACAGGGGGCTTCCGCTTTATGAAAAGTCGCCTGTCAGGAAGCCCGTTGAGCTGAAGCTGCCTTTCCGTTCTCAGGGATGGGAGGATTCCAAGATTGCCGGTCATGTGTGCAGCATAGTTTCCACATGCACGATAATGGAATATTTTGGCAGGAAGGTAAAGACTTCCGAGCTGGCTTCCATTGCCTATGACAGGAGAAATGACATGTACGGCATGTGGTGGAAGGCCTGCGCTGCAGCCTCCCTTTTTGGATTTAGGAGCGAGGTCAGGCATTTCAGATCTCTGGATGACGCATATTGCCTTATAGCTGATGGAATTCCTGTAGCGGCATGCATAGCTTTTGGGGATGATGAGCTTGAAGGCAGCGCGACTGTCGCTTCTGACGGTCATGTTATTGTTATTGCCGGCTTTGACTCTGAGGGCAACGTCATATGCTATGACGGGGCGTTCAGAAGGAAAGAGGATGGGATTGTTGCTTATGACCGTGACGAGTTTGAGAAGGCATGGTTTTTAAATGGCGGTGGGGTCGGCTATGTTATAAGGCCGGACGAAAGAAAACCTTAAAATCTTGACTTGTCATCACATTTAATGTATAATATTACAAATATGTTTTAATGAGGCGTGGCCAAGCGGTAAGGCATTGGACTTTGGATCCGATATCGCAGGTTCGAATCCTGCCGCCTCAGTTTTTTTTTATGCGGACATGATATAAATAGCCTGAGCTGTTTTTCCTTTGGTCATATGGCTGTCCGTTGATTTGAATTTATATTTTAGGAAAGGAATTCCCCTATGTTGCATGAAGACGGAAAAATCATAGTTAATGGAGCCGATGCGGCTTCTTCTGATGACGTGATTTTTGTTTCTGATTCCGGAGTAAGGATTGTAAGAGGCGGAAAAGGTGACGATTTTGTTACTGTTGAAGGCTCGAAGGTCGGAAGCGTCTTTACGGGCAAGGGAGACGACACGGTAATAATTTCAGGCGGATCAGAGGTTGAAGCCGTTCAAAGCGGATCCGGAGATGATATAATTACGATAAGGGATTCCAGCGTAAGAAGAATGTCTACCGGCAGCGGTGACGATACCATAATCATAAATCCTGGAGACCGGTATTTTACCTGCGTTATAGACGGCATGAAAGGTAATGACAGGGTAATATATAAGGTTGGAAAAGGAGGCGGACATATTGTTTTCAGGGGCGGAGAAGGATGCGATGCCCTCTGCATAGACAGTTCCTCCTGCAACAATTTCGCTGTCTATACGAAAAAGGGCAGCCTGATTTACAAATCAGAGGGATTTTCTGATAATAATGCGACAAAGTTCATTGTAAAGGATGTTGAGATTCTTTCTGTCGCAGACTCTGACGGCTCGGCACCTAAGGCTGTTGAAATCAAAAATAAAAAATGAGAATTGAAAAGCCTGCAGTCTTGCAGGCTTTTTTGTTAATGATGAAATAATGAGTGAGAAGTCAAAATTTTTTAACACAATATGTGATATCGGCGATTTAAGCCTTATATGCTCGGCAGAACGGCTGGCTGGGGCTTTTCCTGAATTTGCTTCTTTTATAGAATCCGAGGATGTTCGGCTTAGGGCTATGGCGGAATTTGATTTGGCTGCTGCATTCGGAACAGGGCGCGCCACAGGCGCTGATGAAGCCGGACGCGGCCCGCTTGCCGGTCCTGTGACGGCAGCATGCGTGAGATTTTCATCTTTCCCTTTTATACCTTTTCTAAATGATTCGAAAAAGATGAGCGAAAAAGAGAGGATTTTTGCCGAGAGGGTTATAAAGGGATGCGGGCTCTGCTGTTTTTCCGTAAAATCCTCAAGCCCGTCTGAAATAGACAGAATCAATATTCTTCAGGCTTCTTTGAAGGCTATGAGGGAAGCGTTCTTTGAGCTTCCTTCAGAGGATGGAATCCTGCTTGTTGACGGCAACAGGCTTGTTCCTGAGCTTTCTTATCCTCAGAAAACGGTGATTAAGGGAGATTCCAAATCCTTTTCTATAGCTGCGGCATCTGTTCTTGCCAAGACCGAGAGGGACAGGATTATGCTATCCCTTGATTCTGAATTTCCTGGATATGGATTTTCCGAGCATAAGGGATATCCCGTTAAAAAGCATTATGAGGCAATCGGAAGGCTTGGCCCTTCTCCTGTTCATAGAATGACTTTTCTTAAATCAATGTTTTTATAGGAATTTTGCGATCGGCAATAGAAAAAGAAATAGACCTTTTTTAATTCATACGGAGATTATGATTTATGGGAACTCTGACAGAGGGAAATACCTTTAAGGACAGATATAAAATCATAGAGGTCCTGCAGGATCAGGGGGATCTCGCTATCTATAAGGCTAAAGATATAGCCTCACATAACAGCCTTGTCTACATAAGGGAGATTGACTTTGAGACCAAGGGCTATAAAAGCTTTACGGAAGAGTCTGTCGGTCAGCTCGTTGAGATGCTTTCAACGGTGAGCCATCCGGCTCTGCCTAAGTTTTTGGAGTATTCGAGAGGAATAAGCTCCGGATATATAGTTGAGGAGTATATAACAGGACAGACTCTGTCCGAATGTCTTGAAGCCCATGCCGGACTTTATACGTTTGATGAGGCATACGGATGGATGATAGAGCTGTGCGATCTGATTCAGTATCTTCATTCTCTTGAAAAACAGATTATTCTTAGGGGCATAACCCCCAATGTGATAAAGATAACCCCGTCAGGCGCTCTCAAGGTGATAAGCCTTGACAAGGCCAGATATTTCAGCACGGGAAAAGAGACTCCGGATACGGTCTTCGTTTGGAATCCGGGATATACCTCGCCTGAACAGTACGGAACCCAAAAATCCGACGTCAGGGCTGACGTATATGGATTCGGAGCGGTTTTTTATTATCTGTTCACAAAGCAGAATCTTGGATCGTTCCATTTTAATTTCCCGCCTGTAAGCCAGTTCAATCCGTCATTTACGAAAGAGCAGGACGACATATTCGCAAAGTGTCTTGATAAGGATGTTTTTTCAAGATACCAGTCGATATTTGCCGTTAAGAATGAAATAATCAAGAACGGTCCTATGTCAAAGTCCAAGGAGCCGGAGGTCACAAGCTTTTTTGGAGACGAGGCCGAAGAATTTGAAAAACCGGAGACAAAGGAAAAGATAAAGGGCTTTATGGACGGAATCAGGGAGTGGTTCCGTATGCTGACTAAAAAGATGATGGAATGGATGGGCGAAACCTAATGTCAGGCGCCTCAGGGTTTATATGCCTGCTTACGGATTTTTCGTCTTCGGAACCTTTTGCCGGCATTATGAAGGGAGCCATATATTCCGTATTCCCAAGGGCTGTTATTACGGATCTTTCTCATGATCTGCCAAAATATGACATAAGGAGGGCTGCCGCCGTATTAAGGGATTCGTACCGTTTTTTCCCTGACGGGACGGTATTTGTCTGTGTCGTCGATCCCGGAGTCGGATCCTGCAGGAGGGCCATTGCCTTAAAGACGGACAGATTTTTTTTCCTTGCTCCGGATAATGGGCTGCTTTCGCATGTTATGAGGGAAAATCCCGGATGGGCGGCATTTTCGCTTGACCGGGCTTCTTTTTTTATGGGGCATGTCAGCAGCACCTTCCATGGAAGGGATATTTTTGCACCATGCGCTGCCCATATCGCTTCGGGATGCAGGATTGAGGATATGGGTACAAGAATTGACGATCCCGAAATTTTTGAAGATGAAAGGCCGGAGATAAATTTGCCTTTTATTAGGGGCAGGGTCTGCTCCATTGACTGCTACGGCAATATGGCTACAAATATTTCAGAATCCGATCTGCAGGGCAGGACGGATGTTCGTATATCATTAGGAAAATATTCCATAAGCGGGATATCGCCGTCGTATTATGACGGGAGGGACAGTGTTTTCTGCGCTGTCATAAACGGTTCAGGATTTCTTGAAATAGCATCCTACCGTTCCTCCGCGTCATCGATGTTTGATAATCCGGCAGAATTGATTATAGAAGCAGAGGTTAGCTGATTATGTGCGATCTTATTAAAGAAGAGTTTGCATCCGGCGCTGAGGATATAAAGCCGGAGTTTGACGAGCTTGTTTTCAGGGAGGGCTTCGGAGCTCAGAGAAGCACTCCGTATTTTGACGCTCTGGAGCGTTATGTCGATGACGGGACCATCCCGTTTCATGTTCCGGGACACCAGCAGGGAAGGGGAACCCCTGAGGCATTCAGGAATTTCATAAAGGAAAAAGGACTGGCTGCCGATATTACGCAGGTGCTGGGGCTTGATGACATACACCAGCCGGTAGACGTATGCCTGCATGCCCATGAGCTTGCAGCTCAGGCGTACGGTTCGGACATGACTTTCTTTCTTGTAAACGGATCCTCATCCGGAAATCATGTCATGCTTCTTTCCGTCTGCAATCCCGGAGACAAGATCATAGTTCCCAGAAACTGCCATAAATCCGTTACCGGAGCGGTTATATTAAGCGGTGTAACGCCTGTTTATGTCGAGCCTGAGTATGATTTCGAGATGAATGTTGATCATGCCGTTACTCCCGAGAGCATAGAAAAGGCGATAATTGAGAATCCTGACGCTGTTGCCGTAATGGTTCTCAGTCCTACCTATTATGGGGCGGCCGCTGATACCAAGGCTATTGCCGAAATTGTCCATAAGCATGGGAAGATTCTTATGGTTGACGAGGCATGGGGAGCCCATCTTCGCTTCCATGACGATCTGCCGATATCCGCAATAGAGGCAGGCGCTGATATTGCCATAAACAGCACACATAAGATTATTTCCGGAATGTCTCAGGCATCAATGATTCATTTCAAGACCGACAGAATTGATCAGGGAAGGGTTCATACCGTCCTAAGGCTTTTTATATCGACAAGCCCGAGCTGCCTGCTTGTGTCTTCGCTTGATGTTGCGAGGATGCAGATGGCCACCGAGGGAAAGAAGCTTCTTACCAGAACCATTGAGCTTGCGGATTATATAAGGGATTCCATTAATGCCATTCCCGGAATGAAGTGCTATGGCAGGGAGCTTAAGGGCAGGCCCGGAGTCCATGATTTCGATCCGACCAGAATCGTATTTACAGCCAAGGAAATAGGCTATACCGGCTATGATATGGAGAAGATTCTCAGATATGACTTCAACATACAGGTTGAGCTCTCCGACATATTCAACAATGTGGCGCTCCTGACAATAGGCCATGACAGGGAAATGGCCGACAGGCTTATAAATGCGATAAGGCAGATTGCGTCAGAGAGAAAATATCCTAACAGCATTGAGAAAATCAGGCAGTATACGGAAAAGAAGGGCAAACGCTTTGAGCTTCCTGACTGGCCCGAGCATGTCATGCTTCCAAGAGATGCGTTTTTCGCGCCTTATGAGACGGTTGATTTCAATAAGTCCGTAGGAAGGATATGCTGTGAGATAGTCACTCCTTATCCTCCGGGAATACCGATTCTCCGTCCCGGTGATCTTATTACTGACGAGATTGTCGATTATGTCAATCTTGAGCTTGCTGGCGGAGCCCATATACAGGGTCCTGTCGATTTTACTCTTCAGACTATAAGAGTAGTTAAAAAATAAATGGAATCTTGCATTAATGAGGAAATTTCTCTTCTTCTCGATGCCATGCCTGAAAGGATTGCCAAGGGTGTTCTTAAGGCCGGTACGGAAGACGAGCTTATTGAGATAGTCATGGATCTCGGAAGGCCTGCAGAGGCGAGATTCAATTCCGGAACCGCCGTAATCGACGGAGGGCCTGTTACGGCAGAAGAGATAATGCATGTGACAGAGGCCGCAGGAGATTTCGGGGATGACAACAGGGCGGGCATTGAAAAGACCCTGCA
>JAKSUM010000078.1 GCA_024409025.1 bacterium
CGCTTGATGACTCCGAAAAGGCTGACAAGTGCATAAAGTGCGGAGTATGCGTAAAGCATTGTCCTCAGTCGCTGCCGATTCCGGATCTTCTCGAGAAGGTTTTGGCTGAAGTCAAGGCCATGGAAAAGAAGTAGGATATGAAGAAACATGCGTATATGCTTAGGACGATAGCCGCGTGTCTCGTCCTCGCTGTAGCAGCCAGTGCATTTACGGGCCTTGCTTATTCTGCAAAGGTGCTGGATTTGCAGATTTTTTCCCTTGTACAGAGGAATATCGTTTCGTTCTCTGTCTATTCCGCTGTTCTTCTTGCGTTTATCATTCTTCTGTCTTTTTTTGGAGGAAGGATATATTGCAGCCTGATTTGCCCGCTCGGCATTGTTCAGGAGCTTGCGTTCCGTATTGGTGGGAAAATTAAGCCTTTAAAGCGTAAAGGAGCTTACTCAAAGGGAAATGTCTGGAAGTATTTTATAGCCGCGGCATTTTGGGGAATGATGATTGGAGGAAGCGTATTCCTTGCAAGATTTATTGATCCCTACGCTTCTTTTGGCGGAGCTGTGACTTTTGCTGTCTCAGGAATAGTCCTCTCTGTAGCGGCAGTTGTTTTTTCGTTCGTTAAGGACAGGTTTTTCTGTCATTCGATATGTCCTGTCGGTACTCTGATAGGTCTGCTCTCATCACTTTCTCCGTTCAGGCTCAATATGACCGAGCAATGCGTTTCATGCGGAAAGTGTGAAAGGGAATGTCCTGCTTCATGTGTTGATTCTAAAGGAAAAAGCATTGATTCGGAAAGATGTCTTATGTGTCTTTCCTGCGTCTCCTCATGCCCTAAGGGGGCAATATCCTTTGGAATAAAGAAGAGCGGCGGATTTCAGATGGAAAGAAGGGAGCTTATTGCAGGGATATCTTCAGCTGTTGTGCTTGGAGGAGGCTTCTTTGTCGGCAAGGCTCTTGAAAAAGGCTCTTCGTCAAAGAAGTATGAGATTATCCTGCCTGCTGGGGCTGGCGATCCTGCAAGACTGCTGTCAAAATGCATGAATTGCAACCTCTGTGTAGCGGCATGTCCTTCTAAAATAATCAAGAAGGCTGACTCCTCTTATGGGGCTGTAAGTATTGATTTGGCTTCCGGAAGCTGCGATTATTCTTGCAATGCCTGTATGGAGGCATGTCCTTCAGGCGCTATTGTACGAATGCCTCTTGAGGATAAGAGGAAGGTAAGAATCGCTATGGCGGTAATTGAAAAGTCCGATTGCATAAGTTGCGGAGCCTGTGCCTCTGCCTGTCCGAGGAATGTCATCTCCAAGGGCGAAAAGGGCTTTGTCATTGACGGAAGCGGCTGTATAGGATGCGGTTCCTGCAGAAGTAAATGCCCTGTTGGAGCAATAAAGATGTTTCCCGTCAAAACACAGAAATCAATCTGAAAAAGGATTTATTAAATATGTCGTTAGGAATACCTGAAATACTAATAATTGCTTTAGCCGTTCTTTTGCTTTTCGGCCCTAAAAAGATCCCTGAAATTGCAAAGCAGCTCGGCAGATGCTCTTATGAGTTTAAAAAAGCCAAGGAAAATCTTGAGAGTGAGGCTGAAAGCATAACTTCAGTTGTTAAGGACGCCGAAAAGGTGGAGAGGGCAAAGGCGGAAGGCAAGAGCACGGAGGAGGAAAAAGAGCCTGCAAAGCCTAAGAGAGATCCCGCTATTGACAATTAAATGGAGGATAAAGATAAAAGCCTTACAGAGCATCTTGAGGAATTGAGGGCTGTAATTATCCGATGCCTGATTGCTGCCGGAGTCGTGCTGCCTTTTGCTTTTTGGGCATCATCGCCGGCTTTGGACTGGTTTATAGGCAGAATGCTGGCAGGAACAGGAGCTCAGCTGAATTATTTTTCTCCTGTTGAAGTTTTTCTTGTCCAGATAAAGGCTACGGCTGTAATTGATCTTGCCATATCGTTCCCTTTTATTGCTGTAAATATATGGCGCTTTGTGCTTCCTGCCCTTTATGAGCATGAAGCAAAGGCGGCTCGCAAGATTGCGGCAGGATCTGGTTTTCTCTTTGTACTTGGGATTGCTTTCTGCATAACGGTTGTTCTTCCGTTTATAATAAGGTTCGGAGTCAGCTTCTCTACAGACATAATAAAGCCTGTTTTTGGTATTTCGGAGGTGGTCGGGCTTGGCTTCTGGCTGTCGAGTGCTTTCGGAATAATGTTCCAGCTTCCGATTGTTGCGATTGCCCTTGTCCGAAGCGGCATTATCTCTAAGGAAGCGATATCTTCAAAAAGGCCCTATGTTATTGTAGTGCTGCTTATAGCGGCAGCGGTTATTACGCCTCCGGATATAATCAGTCAGCTTATGGTATTTATTCCTTCTTATCTTCTTTTTGCAGGCAAAGGTCCTGCAAAGAAAAAGAAGGAAGATGAAGGGGAGGAAAGGGGTTAAAAAAACAACACTCTCAGCAAATAACTTGCTGAGAGTGTTGTTTTTTGTCCGGTGATTTACATTCCAGTATGGTTAGATTTGAACTCTTTGTCTCTCTCTCTTTTTTCCTTCAGCTTTTCATTTACATTCCAGTATGGTTAGATTTGAACATTTTGAATATGAAGAACCGACATCGCAGCAGATGCATTTACATTCCAGTATGGTTAGATTTGAACTTATGCTCATGACAAGAAAGTCGGAATATCAGTCGGAATTTACATTCCAGTATGGTTAGATTTGAACTGAAGCTTATACAGCACTTTATGGCTTTGGCTTCTTGATTTACATTCCAGTATGGTTAGATTTGAACTTCCTGCGTATTACGAAAGAACATACTTTATGATGGATTTACATTCCAGTATGGTTAGATTTGAACATATCAGGGACGGATGGACCTAACATCTCTTTCCACATTTACATTCCAGTATGGTTAGATTTGAACTCTGTCAACGTCGGCAACGATACGGGGCGGAGAAGATTTACATTCCAGTATGGTTAGATTTGAACTGACTGGGGCAACAAGAAATGGTTTAAAGTTATTCCGAATTTACATTCCAGTATGGTTAGATTTGAACGAACGGCAACATTAACATAAACATCAACATAAATGATTTACATTCCAGTATGGTTAGATTTGAACTGAGGACGGAAAACAGGTAACAAGGATTTCCCAGTTGCATTTACATTCCAGTATGGTTAGATTTGAACGTTTGAGCCTACACCTTTCAGTCCTCTAAATGTTACTTTAGAAGTTCCGCGTTGTCAACCCCATTTTTAGGCAAAAACACGGAAAAATCCTCTTAGGAGTGAGAGTTGTCGATCCCCCGCATTTTTTGCATGATTGGAGGTCGACAACTTGTTTCAGTTAGAGGAATCTGACCTCTCCGCTTTCTATATCATACATTGCTCCGATTACCTTGAGATCCTTCCTATGCTCAAGCTCCCTGATTTCAAGGCTGCTCTCTATCATATCTATGCTTCTTTTCACATTCAGTTCCGATGCTCTGATAGGATCCGTCTCTTCTCCTATAGCTGCCTTTATCTCATCTGTTATAAATTTTATGTATCCGTCAGGGGAGTGGTTTATTGCCGCATCTACGGCTCCGCAATGGGTATGTCCCAAAACCAGAATCAGTGGGGCATTTAGGTGATCTGCCGCATATTCGATGCTGCCGAGCTGGTGATCGTCAATGACATTCCCTGCAATCCTTATTACGAAAAGCTCTCCTATTCCTGTCATGAATATGTCTTCGGGAATGACTCTTGAATCCGAGCATGAGATTATTATTGCATACGGGTTCTGTCCGTGCTCGTAAGTCTTTTTTCTTATATTTAAAGAGATGTCTGAGGGATTGTATGCTGAATTTATGTATTTTTTATTGCCTTCTTTGAGTATTTCTATTGCTTTTGCGCTTGAATATCCTGCCATTTTATTCTCCCATATTTTTTTATATTGAATTCTTTATAGGAATATGCACCCTCTTCCTGCCTGTGACACTGTTTTGCAGGAATAAGTCTTAATTTGAAGAATTTTTCATTGGAGTAATTTTGTGTTTTTTTAGGAGGATTATTTTTTTGGACAATAAGTTTAAGCCTTATGTAAGCGCTTCGTCCAACATGGCTGAGTTTACAGTCAAGGCCGTTGTTATAGGCCTTGTGATGTCAGTCGTGCTTGGTGCGGCTAATGCTTATCTCGGGCTGAGGGCAGGAATGACGATCGCCGCAACATATCCGGCTGCCGTCATTGGAATGGCTGTCCTCCGCCTCTGGAAGGGAAAAAGCAAGGGAACTATTCTTGAGGAGAATATAGCAAGAACTATCGGCTCTATCGGAGAATCCGTAGCTGCCGGAGCTATTTTTACTCTTCCTGCTTTTATTATATCCGGTCTTTGGAAGGATTTCGGAGGCTTCAATTATTGGATTTGCTCTCTGATTCTTCTTTTGGGCGGATTTATGGGAGTGCTGTTTGTTACCGTATTGAGAAGGGTTATGGTCGGAGATCATGAGCTTCCTTTCCCTGAATCTGTTGCGGCAAGCGAAATTCATAAAGCCGGACAGAAGGGCGGAGGCGGAGCCGCCATCCTTGTTAAGGCAATGGGAATCGGCGCCCTCATACAGATGCGTGTAAAGTTCAAGGTCGTTGCAGAGGAGTGGGCCCAGTATTTCGCATTCCCGAAATCCAGCGTCACGCTTGCCCTGGATGACAAGGTAGGCCATGAGGTTGTCGGAACAGGCGGAATTTTTGCATCATCTCCTGGCGTAAGCCCTGCATATATGGGAGTCGGCTTCATTATCGGTCCTACTCTTGCCTGCCTCAACTTCAGCGGCGGCATACTTGCATGGGGACTGTTCGTTCCGCTGCTAATGTGGCTGCTCGGTCCTCATCTTTCTGATTTCCTTAATGCATGCGGAGCTGGGCCCGATCATTCGAAGGATATGGGTGTTCTTGCGGTACAGGTATGGAAATTCATTGTAAGGCCGGTAGCAATAGGCGGAATGCTTGTAAGCGCAGCCTTCACTCTTTACAATATGAGAAACAATCTCATCACCGGAATCAGAAGAGCCGTTAATGACATTGTCAAGGCTGCCGGCGCCAAAGGAACTGAGATAAGGACTGAAAAGGATCTTGATTTCAGGCTTGTAACTATTGCAATTATTATCGCCTCTTTAGCTATCGGAGGAATATACTACTACTTTACTCAGGTTTTGTGGCATGCACTGCTTGCAACAGTTATGATGCTGATTCTCGGCTTCTTCTTCTCAGCCGTATCCGGATATCTCGTAGGATTAATCGGTTCCTCCAATAATCCTATTAGCGGACTTACCATTGCAACTATAGTAATCGTTGCCGGAGTTATGGCATGGGTCTGCAAGGTTCAGGGAGACGAGGGTGTTCTTGCTGTTCTCGGAGTTGCCGCAGTAGTATGCGTTACGGCTGCTGTTGCAGGCGAAATGTTCCAGGATCTTAAGGTCGGACATATCCTTGGAGGCACTCCCTTCAGAATGCAGATTGGCGATCTTATCGGCATTATTCCTGCCGCATTTGTCATGGCCGGAGTCCTCGGAGCCATGCACCAGAGTGATCTGACAATGGCTAAGAGCGCAGGCCTTGATCCTCATCTCTATGGATTTGGAGGAAAGACGTATCCTGCACCTCAGGCCGGACTTATGGCTATGCTCGCTCAGGGAATCGTTGGCGGAAATATGACATGGGGACTTATAATCATCGGCGTCATAATGGGAATAGCCTTCATTCTCCTCAAGGTAAAGAGCCCGATGCTTGTATCTGTAGGAATGTACCTTCCTTTTGAAACTACTGCCGCAATATTCCTCGGCGGAATTGTCAAATGGGGAGTGGATCTTTGGATTTCGAAGAAGGAGCTTTCCGAAAAGGCAAAGGAATCCGTAGAGAATACAGGCGTCCTTACCGCTTCCGGTCTTATAGCCGGAGAAGCGCTCATGGGTCTTTTCTTCGCATTTTACGGACTTACCGGCAACCAGCCTCCGCATATGTTTGAGAATCCCAGCTTCCTTGGAAGCATAGTTGTAATCGGACTTATCGGAGCAGCCCTCGCTTTCTTCCCGATACAGGATGTCAAGGCAATTCTTGCCGGAAAGCATTGTGATGGCGTTAAGGATGCCTATTTGGAAAATGATGCTGATTCTGCTGATGAAAATACCGAAGACGAACAGGAAGATGATGAGGCTTCTGAAAATGAAGATAAGCCTGCTTCTCAGAAAATAGCGGAGAGGAAGGCTGAAAAGTCAAAAGCTTCAAACAGACAGAAAAATAAAAAGCATAAAAAATAGACTTAAATAAAAAAACAGCCTGATGCTCATCGGGCTGTTTTTTTATTTGTTTTAAAACAGTTTTTTTTCGAGCTTTTTCAATCCCATATACAGGACGCTTCCAAGACCTGCTACCGCTATTGTCTCTCCTGCTCCTACTGCGAGCGCCTGAATAAGTATCGGAACCTTTATCCCGTATGCATAGTAAAGGATGAGTGGAACTGCTATTGTATTTGCCGCTATCGGTGGGATATATTTCAGAAATCCCCTGTCTCTCAGCATATATGTTCCTGCTGCCCCTATGAGCGTTG
>JAKSUM010000079.1 GCA_024409025.1 bacterium
ACATAATGATCTGTTCATCGTTAAATACAATAAAATTTTCCTTTAAAGGATATTTCTGGGACACCTTCCAATAGGAGGTGTCTTTTTGTTTGTTGAATATATTTTATAAATTTATTTTAAAACGACCTGAAGGATGTTGGAATAGTGATAAAAGACAGTTTTTTGCCTGAAAGAATAAAGATTTACCCGTCTGTATTCTCTCTCAGGACGGGGATAAGGAAAGAAGCCGGAGAAAGCGGGAAGGTTATTTCCGGATATGCAAATATTGAATATAAGAATTTTCTGAATGAGATTTTTAAATCATCGTCCGGTCTTGAGGGAGGTCTTCTGTCAGGAGCCGCACGGTTTCTTACAGTCAAAAAAATCTGCGACGGCCTATGCGGTGGCGACTGCGGAACGTCTTTTGCAGCCCTTATTAATGAGCTTATAACCGAGCTCCGTGAGTCTGGTATATCATCAGGGGATTTTGCCGAGGCATGCCGCAGGACTGGAAGGGAAGATTCTCTCAGATTAATTTCAGATGCGTTCGGAAAGTATGAGAAGCTTCTTGCAGAGAAGCCTGACGGACAATTCAGGGGCTTTTATGATCTTGCCGATAAGAAGAAGGAAGTTGCGGCATTCCTTGAAAATGCACTGCCGGAATCCGCGCCCGAGCTTCTTTCAAATGCCTCCGAAGTGGTGTTCTGTAATGTCTACTCGACAACAGAGCTCGATTTCAGGGTTGTAAAGGCTCTTTCCGTGTTCATGGGCAGAAAGGGCGGACGGGTCATTTTCAGGCTGCCTTATGATTCGGAAAGGCAGGATGCCTTCAGATTTATGGAACAGAGGATTCAGAGCTTTGAGAAGCTTGGAGAGCTCTATCCGTCCCTTGAGCTTGAATTCTCCGGAGGCATGGATTTTTCAGACAGAAACACTAAGAGGGCATTTATTGCCAGAAATATTTTCAGGAGCTATACGGAGGATGTTTCCCTGTTCTCTTCCGGAAAGGGCGACGGAGCGATAAACAGCGAGCTTGATGCGGATATGACGGCTGAGGTATTTAGGGCTCAAAATCCGGATAAGGAGCTTGACGCCGTGTTCAGAAGAATAAGAGGTCTGCTTGAGAATGGCGCCGATCCTGCAAGAACAGCTGTTATATCCGCAAATATTTCCTCTCTCAGGGATCGCATACTATATCTCTCAAGGGCATACTCTGTTCCTGTTATATTTTCAAAGGGTTCTCCGCTCAAGGAATCTCCTGCGGCATCTTTTCTTATGCTTATTTTCAGAATGCTCCATGAAGGATTGAGCTTTGAGCTTGCATCGTCTTTTCTGCTGTCTCCTTTTGCCGATCCGGTATCCTTTGTCAGGACAAATTCAGATATCCTCAGAGAGAATGGATTGGACGAGCTTGCAGAAGATGAGTTTTCTCATGGCCTGTCTGACAATACGGTTTTTATTCTGTCGAAGAGGGCATATCTTGAAAATCTTTATGGAAAAAGGCTTGTCAGCCGGATAAGGGAATATTCGGAGGAGCTTGAAGGGAGAATAAGGAATCTTGCTCCAGAGCCTGGAGCCGATATAGACGCAGAGCTAAAGGAATCTGCCGGAATTCTTCCTCAGGCACGTCTTCTTCTTGCTTCCCTGACTGTTCTTAATTCAAAGCTGACGGCTTTCAGAACGGAAGCCTCTGCCGGAGTTCCCGACATAGGAAAGCTTATAGACTCATTTTCATCGCAGATTGACATGAAGGGCATGATTTTTAAATCATCAGTATCCTCTTCAGCGGAGTCGCTTGTTTTTGTGTCCGATTCCATTGCGTCTTTAAAAATGTTCAGAGCTTCCGCAGTCGCTGTAGCCGCAGGCTTTAAGCTTGCAAAGTTCCAGTTTGACTTCGGTCTGTTTTACGAGCTTCTGTCGGACGTTCTTACAAAGACATATCTTCCGGCAGGGGCGCAAAATTCAGGAGTATGCTTTCTTGAGCCTGAGGATGATGTCGGCAGGGAATTTGACAATGTTTTCATTTCAGGGCTTAATGAAGGTGTTTTCCCTGCGTTTATTCCTGAGAATCCTTATTTCTCGGATGACGATAAAAAAGCTGTTGCAGGAGCTTTAAGAAAAATAGACAGAGAGGCTATGGAGGAAAGTGCCAGAAGGCTTGCAGAGGAGGCGAATAATGCGGCAAAGGGAAAGGCGGACGTAAGGCTTGAGAATATTGGCAGGCTTTACAGGAGGGCGTTGGAGGAGCAGGTTACCTCATCTCCATTCACAACCTCAAAAATGCTCTATTGGAAGCAGGCATTTCTCTTCCTTTCCTGCATAGAGAGCGCTTCAAAAAAGATAGTCTTTTCATTCTATTCAAAGGCTGCCTCAGGAGTGTCTGTCCCCCCCTCTTATTATATGGATCAGGTGTTTTCATTCCTTAATGAGACTCCCGACAGCTGCGATGTAATGCCCGATAACAGGCTTTATACAAAGTCGGATTTGTTCGGCATATTCTCCTGTCAGCCTGTTATGGATGCCGTCAAAAGGCATTACAGGGATATTTTTGATGATTTTTCAATTATTCTCAGGAACAGCGGTTTTGCCGGACATCCTGTGAATGATAGTGTTTGTTTGGAGGCCAAAAAGACCTATTCCCCCTCTGATGCGGAAAAGTATATGCAGTGTCCGTTTAAATATTTCGCTGAAAATGTTCTAATGCGGCGAAGTGAGAGGGAATTTGGGATGGAAGCCGGATACGAGCTGAAGGGAAGGCTTGTGCATGACATTCTCAGGCGATATTTTTCCGTTAAAAGGCCATGCGACGCATTTGACAATGATATTCTTGAAAAATCGGCCGATGAGTCGTTTGTGGAAACATCCGGAAAATCCGAGATATGCCATAAGGCGCTGATTGCATGCTTAAAAAAAGATATCGTATCTATGATAAGGGAATGGATTAAGAATGATATCCCGAGATGCTCGGACTTTCCCGTTGCACTGACGGAACAGCCTATTTCCGTATCTATGGCATTGAATATTGGCGGAGAGGAAAAAATTGTCGGGTTTAGGGGACGTGCTGACAGGATTGATATGGATCCGAATACCGGCAGATTTGAGATAATAGATTATAAGACAGGCGCTAATAAGCAGAGTAAGGGCCTTTCCTTTCTGGATAAGAAGCCCAGATTTCAGCCGCTCGTATATCTTGAGGCGGCTTTGAAAGGCCGTATCAGGGGGCTGAAATCTGGCGTTTTCAGATATGCGTATATAAAGGATGCGTCGACTTCTGAGGCTTCTTCGGATGAGAGGGATAATCTTGCATATGCCATAGACGGCATTGAGTCGGGAAGGTTTCTTCCGTCTGATATAGGTAATCTCGGAAGTGCATGCAATAGCTGCGGATTCGGACTGCTCTGCAGATTTAAGAAGGAAGATTCTGAAAAGGATGGTGAGTAGAATTGTCGTCAACTGAATACAGAAAGATTCTTTTCAGCTTTGATAAAAATTTTTCCGTTAAGGCTGGAGCCGGAAGCGGCAAGACGTCTTCGCTTGTGGAACTGATTGACTCAATCCTGCAGGGCAGGACCTCTCTTGGTGAGACTTCTATAGGCGGAATTCTTGCAATGACCTTTACCGAGCTCGCTGCAGGTGAGATGAAGGAGCGCGTATGCTCAATGATAGACAGGAGGATTGCAGCCCTTGCGGATGAATCGTCTGACAGCGAGGAGCTCTGGAAATGGAGGGAGACAAGAAGGGAATTCGCCGGAGCGGACATATCAACCATAAATTCATTCTGCCTTAAAATCCTGAAGGAAAATCCCTATGAGGCCGGGCTTATGTCTGTTGATACCATAGACGAGATAATGGCCGGAGAAATGCTTGACAGGGCATGCTCTTCTGTTCTTCTGAATGCTTTCGAAAGCGGCGGAATGGAAATACTGACAGGCTCCTTTTCCTTCATGCAGCTGAAGAGGGCTGTTGTCGGCACTTATAATGCTGCAAGGGAAATAATGGAGCTTCCGATGCTGAGGAGCGTGACGGAAGAATCATTAGCCAGAATTGAAGATAAGTGCAGGGAAAGTGTGATTCCGCTTCTTGAACGGCTTTGCGAAGCGATAAGTGATATCGAGGCTTATTTGAGCGACCCTAAAAATCAAAAGAAAAAGACAGTCGTGACTTTGCTTTTGGCAATGCCTAAGCTTAAGGCTTTTTATGAGAAATACAGGCTTTTAAGCAGCCTTGACGGTCTTTCCTCCGGAATAGAGGTTTTTTATGAGGAGTTGAATGCGATTTCCTCATTAAAGCTTCCGAACACTATTCCTCAGATAAGGGAATCCATATCTGATATACAGGGTAAAAGCGAGAATAGGGAGATATGCATTCCTTTTCAGATAAAGCAGTGTCTGGATTTCCTTTTCGGAAATATCCGACGCGCCGTCTTTGCGTTCCTTTCTCTTATAGATGCCTTGTCCGATGAATATGAAAGGATGAAGAAGGATGTCGGAGGACTTGATTTTTCTGATCAGATCATTCTTGCGAGAAAGCTTCTTCTTGAAAATCTTAATATACGCAGGAAATACAAGCAAAAGTTTAAATTTGTGGCCGTGGATGAGTTTCAGGACGTAAACAGAAGGCAGAATGACGTGGTTCTTCTGCTTTGTGAGAAGAACGGGGCAGAGAAGGATTATCTGGCTGGCGGGCTGCCTGCATGGAAGGCTGATATGATGTCTTTCCTCAAGGACGGTACGCTTGAACTTGAAAAGAAGCTTTTTATTGTCGGAGACCTTAAGCAGGCTATATACGGATTCAGGGGAGGGGATATCAGTGTTTTTTCTGATATGCTTGAATACATGAACCAAAGCTCCTCCTGCTCTAAAATGGATTTTTCAGAGAACTTCAGGACTCTTGATTCAATAATATGCCCGCTTAATATGTTTTTTGCGGAGATTATGCCGGAACAGTTTGAACGCGCCTCTTCCGAAACGGCCGGAGACGAGCTGACTGCCGAGAGAAAGTCCCCTGACGGAATGTCTGCTTTCGAGATTGTCACCTTAGATAAAACAGCTTCAGAGCCTGAAGCTGCAGCTCGCTGGCTGATAAATTCCCTTCCTTTAATAGATATAGAGGATAAGGAGACCGGCATATCAAGAAAGGCGTCATTTGGCGATGTGGCCATGCTTTTCAGGGCGTCATCAAAAATAAAGTCTTTCGTGGCGGAGCTGAAAAAGGCAGGCATTCCCTATGTTCTTGAGAGTGGCAAGGAATTCTATTCATCTGATGAGATTTCTGACATAATGTGTCTCGTAAGGCTTCTTTTTGCAAAGGACATGAGATTTAATGAGGCTGTCGTTCTAAGATCTCCGTTTTGCGGAATTTCAAATTCGTCTCTTAAGGCGGTATTTGATTTTATGAATTCGGCATCATGCGATTTTTTTGATATTCCGGATGAAAGGCTTTCCGAAATTCTTCAGGATGACGAATATCATTCTGTCTCGAGATTTCTGCGCATTTTTAAGGATCTGAAAAAACAGGCTCCGTTTCTTTCCCCTTCAGCCCTTTTGAAGAAGATTTCTGACGATTTTTCATATCTTCTTACGCTTGGATGTATTTTCCCTGGCAAAGCAAGGATAGCCAATGTCCAGAAGCTTTTTGAGATAGCCGCTAAATTTGAAAAATCATCCGGAGGATCTGCTGCCGAGTTTATAAGATATGTCGATGCCCGCAGGAAGAATGACAAGGAGACTGAGGCTTCAATGCCTGACAGCTCCGCAGTCAGGATTATGACTGTACATAAGTCCAAGGGGATGGAATTTCCTGTAGTCCTTCTGTGTGATACGGATCATACCCCCGGCCATAATAAGAACAGCGATAATTTTCCTTTCAGCCGTTCCGAAGGGGCTGCTGTAAGGATTAAGGGGGGGGACGGAAGGACTGAAGGCAATATCTTTGCATCATTAGTCTCTGCTTCGGAAAAATCACGAAGCGACAGCGAATCCATGAGGCTGCTGTATGTTGCCGCAACTAGAGCCAGGGATTATTTTGCGGCGATAGTGAAAAAAGATAGTAATTCGAATATGAAGGACGGCAACTGGGGTTCGTGCTTCAGATACTTTGTAAATAAGATGGGAGCTGTCGGAGATTCTTCCGAATCAGATTGTGTTTTCCCTGAATCATATCTCGGTCTTCAATATAATGACGGACCAAAGTTCAGCATAAAGATATCCGAATACAATAGAAATGCCAAGGACTTGAAATCCGATGTTATTCCTTCAGGGGACAGTCATTCATATGTTCTTCCGGATAACCTTGATGAAGAGATTGCTTCCGCAATAAGCCCCGAAATGGCACGGAGCCGCATGCTCTATATGACGCCTTCCAAGCTTCTGACATGGAAATTATGCAAACGGCGCTATCTCTATGAAACATTCAGGGAGAGCGGGGAGGGGGCG